>CAYPJN010000484.1:0-2338 GCA_964411055.1 uncultured Lentisphaerales bacterium
TGACGTCCGGAGGACTTGAGGCCTTGGTGTACCGCCGAATGGGTCTGGTTCCAGCCGTCGCCCCGGCTCCAGAACCAACGGAAGCAGGCCAGCAAGGGGTCGTCGTCGGCCACGATGTGATCGGAGGGGAAATTGGGCAACGTGCGGTAATGGATGCCGTACTTGTCGTGGATGACGTCCGGAATGTCGCTCCCGGTTGCGGCGCGGCAGGCGGCGCGATCCCAGTCGTGGAAGCAGAATTGAGAGTAGTCGCGCACTTCGGTGTGGATCAGGGCGGCCTGCAGTGCCGGATGGTCACCGTATGCACGTGCGATCGACGCTCCGACGTTGTAGCAGAAGTTGGAGATGCCGGGACTCTGTCCGCAAGGGTTGGCGGCGATTCGCTTGTTGGGATAGGGTTGCCCGTCGCGATCCACGCGTTGGAATTCGGGATGCGTCTTGCCAAGCCATGTGGCGGGTCCCAGCGGGTAGGCGAAGAGGGCATGGCCGTGGCGCAGGGCGTCGTCGAGAAGAGCGGTGTATTCGGACACGCGGTTCGCGTCGGCCGGCTCGACCGGCCGTCCGGCACGCCAGATTTGAGGATAGGTGACGAGTTCTCCCCCAAAGCTGTGGGTGAAGCCGGTGTCGCGGCGCAAGGCAAAGCCGGCCTCGTCGCCAATCTTCAGGCGTCCCCACATCACGACAGGCATGGCGCCATCGGCAGGGCGGGGCACCAACGTGACCGTCGCCGCACCTCTTCCCAGCACCGCTTTGTTGTCAGCGACCATCACAACCGCCTCCATCGGGTAGACGCCGGGGCGCAGGTCGGTGGGCAGCGGTTTGATCGTGATGGATCGGCTGGTCCGGGGCGGCAGAACCGGCAGGCGGCTCTGCTGTCGCCCGGCGCCGGCCACCGCAACCGTGAGCGTGGCGTTGCTCAGAGGGTGGTCGAAGTTGTTGAACACCTGCCACGTCATGCGCGGCTTGGCCTCCATGCGTTGAAAGACGCAGCGACCCGAGGGGATGAGCGTGACACTGCGATCGGCATAGGCGCGCGCGCTGCCGCTGAGGGAAACCTCGCTGATGGTGCCGGGGAAGCCGGCAAAGCTGCTGTTGACACGGTCGCCGATCACCAGCGGGTATGAACCGGGCATGACGGCGCCGCGGCCGGGATGGCGCTGCGTGCCGATTTGGCGTCCATCGCGGAAAAGGGTGCCGCTGCCGGCTCCGTCGTAGACAAAGGCGAGATGGGTCCAGGTGTTGCTGGCAAATTGCTGCGGTTGCGAGGTGAAGCGCGCGATGCCATCGCCAAAACCTAGCGTGGCCTGCACCGCATACGCGCCGCCGCGCGCCGCCCGCAGCGCAAGCGAGTAGTCGCGCATCTGCTCGTTTTTCTTGTTGGCGTGGGCGTAGTCAATGTACATCTTGTCAATCAGCCACGCGGTGGCGATCCCGGGCTGCCACAGGGCGGCATCGGGTTTGATCCAGAGTTCCAGCGTGAAGGGGCCTGGCGGCGAAAGGTGGGGTCGCGAGGCGATTTCGACCCCGCTGCGCAAATCCTTGCCGCCAGCATCGTGGCACCGGAGGCCTCCGCCGAAACGACCGTCGGCCGTGAACTGGGCGCTCCCGCGTAGCTTGAGCGGGGCGCTGCGCATGGCGGAGTCGGCGGTCTCGCTGCCTTGTGAAAAGCGCCAGAGGCCGAGTAGCGCGTCATCTCCTGTGGCTTGACGCGGCTGCTGCCAGCCATAGGGGTCTTCTTCCGCTTTGAGCGTCTGGGGCATGATGGCAAGGAGAATCAGTGTGAAGAGTAATCGCGAGCCAGGGTTCGCGAGAGCCTGGCATCCCATTCTGCGCCAGGGGAAGCCGCTCGCGCTCCATCTGTTCATGGTGCCAGACATGTTTATTGCCCTCCCAGCTTAAGGGCTTCGAGCTTGATCGGTTTTGCGAGGCCGCCGATGCGACCGAGGCTGTGGACTCGAACCGTGATCTGATTGGTCTCTCCCCATCGCGCCATGGGCGTTACATCGATTGTGAAGGGCGTGTTCCAGCCTTCGATGCCGGCTAGGCGCTGTCCGGCGTACTCGCCGTTGAGCCAAACCCAAGCCGAGCCCGCCACCATTTCAAAGACGAGTTCGACCGTCTGATGCTCCTGTTTCGTCGGGAGTTCAAAGCGGTTGCGATACCAGCCGATATCTTGAGGTCCAGCATGGCCGTATTGATCCCAGAAGCCGATGTCCACCGCCTGCCACCCGACATCATTCCAGTCGGGTTTGAACCATCCGAGGGCATGTCCCGCGTGTTGCGGGTCGAACTTGAGTCTCCAGCCGGTCAGCGGAAGGTCGGTGGCGGAAACCACATT
>CAYPJN010000485.1:0-2329 GCA_964411055.1 uncultured Lentisphaerales bacterium
GATGCGCTCGGTCTTTTCGCCGAGCTCGACCGGGCCGATGGCCACGCCCAGAACATGGTGGTCCTCGTGCCGCAGCACGCGCACGAGACCGCCCTCGCCGGCCTGTGGCAGTTCGGCGGCGGGCGCGCGGAAGAGCTGCACATCCAGGCCGCGCTGAGCCAGAGCGGCGGCGGAGGCGGGGTCGAACTCGCCGAAGCCCGCGTAAAGTGATATCTCGTCGTCGAGCGCGTCGATCTCGGCCTCGAGCGCCTCGGACTCGTGGCCCAGCGCGAGGACGGCCTCGACCGTGACCGGCGCTTCGGCGCCGGCGGCCTCCGGAGCGCCGGCGGCGGCGGCCGCGCAGCGGCGGGCGCGCGGCCCCTCGGGCTGCGCCGCGGCCTCGGTCACCAGTTGCAGGGCCTCCCCGGCCTTTTGCAGCTCCTTCTCGGCGGCCTGCAGGTCGGCGGCCTCGCCGGGGGCCGCGGCGGCGTCGAGGTGCAGCACGCCCAGGTCCTGGAGCCGCGCCAGCGCCGCGTCGCGTCCGGCGGCGGTACAGAGCAGAGTCACGCGCTGCATGGGAACGATCATGCCGCGTTCTCCCCTGCAGGCTGCCGACCGCGCCGCTTGGCGATCTTGCCGCGCGCGACGCCCGCCGTCTGGTCGTCGCCCAGATGGATGCGGATGACGCGGATGTTCTCGCGGCACTCGGGAATCTTGACCTTTTCGAAGAGGTTGACGCGCTGGGCGGTGGTCGCCAGCTCGCGCGTGATCAGGCGGCGCTGCTCCTCGAGGACGCTCGTGCGCGCCGCCAGCGCCAGGCGCTCCTCGACCAGCGCCTGGGCGTCGTCGAGCCAGGAAGGGGTGGCGAAGAGGTCGAGTTGTGCGCGGCGCATGCGGATGCTGCGGTAGATCGGAATGGTCACGCCGGCGATGTTGCCGCTGTCGGTGACGATCTCCTCCAGCGCCGCCAGGTCCCCGGGCAGCCCCGCGTCGCTGAAGAGCGCCACCCACGCCTCCGTGGACGCCTGGAGGGCGGCCGTCTCGCGGGCGACCTCCTCGATGCGCGCGGTGATGGTGGCGATCTCGAGCTGGAGCTGCTGCTTCTTGAGCTGCAGCATCGGCAGGAAGCGCAGGTAGCGCTTGAGCGCGTCGCCCTGCGCCTTGAGCTCGGTCTTGGTGTTCTTGATGCGGGCCATGCGTCAGCCTGCGGGTTTCTTCTTCCAGAACTCGTCCGTCAGCTTCGAGGCGATGCCGACCTCGAAGGGCTCGAAGCAGTCGCCGAGGATCGTCCAGCCGCGGTCGAGGGCCGCCTCCAGCGGGATGTTGACGGCCAAATCCATCATCTCGCGCTCGAAGCGCCGGCCGTACTTCAGCAGCTTGCCGTCCCAGTCGGACATGCGGAAGCCCATGGACTGCTTCTCGATGGTCTCGCGGTACGCGGCGTAGAGGCGGATCATGGCGTCCATGATGGCGCGGTGGTCCTTGCGCGTGCGGCCGTTGACGAGCTGCTTGAGGCGGCTGAGCGAGCCGAATGGCTCGATGCGCCCGTTCTGCAGGTAGAACTGGCCCTCGGTGATGTAGCCCGTGTTGTCGGGCACCGGGTGGGTCACGTCGTCGCCGGGCATGGTGGTCGCGGCGAGGATCGTGATCGAGCCGGCGCCCTCGAAGTCCACGGCCTTCTCGTAGCGCGCGGCGAGCTGACTGTATAGGTCGCCGGGATAGCCGCGGTTGGAGGGGATCTGCTCCATGGTGATGGCGATCTCCTTGAGGGCGTCGGCGAAGCTGGTCATGTCGGTCAGCAGCACCAGCACGCGCTTGCCCTGCTGCGCGAACTGCTCGGCGACGGCCAGGGCCATGTCGGGCACGAGGATGCACTCGACGACCGGGTCGGCGGCGGTGTGCACGAACATCACGCTGCGCGCGAGCGCACCGCTCTCCTCCAGCGTGTCACGGAAGAAGAGGTAGTCGTCGTACTTCAGGCCCATGCCGCCGAGGACGATCACGTCCACTTCGGCCTGCAGGGCGATGCGCGCCAGCAGGGGGTTGTATGGCTCGCCGGCGCGCGCGAAGACCGGTAGCTTCTGCGACTCGACGAGGGTGTTGAAGACGTCGATCATCGGGATGCCGGTGCGCACCATGCGGCTGGGAATGACGCGCTTGGCGGGATTGACCGAGGGGGTGCCGATGTCGATGAGCCCGTCCTCGAGGGCCGGACCGTTGTCGCGCGGGCGGGCGCCGCCGGTGAAGACGCGCCCCATCAGCGCGTCGGAGAAGGGGATCTGCATCGGACGGCCTAGGAAGCGCACGCGGGCGTCGGTCGCCACGCCGCGCAGGCCGGCGAAGACCTGCA
>CAYPJN010000486.1:0-2319 GCA_964411055.1 uncultured Lentisphaerales bacterium
GGAAACCTCGCCAACCACGTCGACGTATTCAGGCGCCCGCTGCATGGTGCTGGGCTCGCCCTGCATGTGCATGATGACGGCCCCCGCGCCTGCGGCGCGCACCACGGCGCGCATCTCCGGATGGCGCAGCCCGGTCACATCGTTGACGATGGCGGCGCCGGCGTCCAGGGCCGCGCGCGCGACCGCGGGGTTGCGCGTGTCGATGGAGATCGGCGTCCGCGTCAGCTCCGCGAGTTCCCGGATCACGCCGGTTACGCGTGCGCACTCCTCCTCCGTCGCGACGGGCTCGGCGCCGGGACGCGTCGATTCGCCGCCGACATCCAGGATATCGGCCCCCTCCTCTACCATGCGCAGTCCGTAGGCCACGGCGGCCTTCGGCGTCTGGTGCCGTCCGCCGTCCGAGAAGGAGTCGGGCGTGACATTGAGGATGCCCATGACGAGCGGGCGCGACAGCGGCAGCGCCCGCCCCCGGCAGAGCCAGCGGGGGCCGTCGCACCGGATGGCGGTGGGTGCCCCAGTTGTGAAGTCGTTCGGGTTGCTCATGGCGGCGGCCCTGTTGTCGCCGGAATCGGCGTGCGTGTCAGGAAGCGGTCGGTTCCGAAGGTCCGGGCGGCGAAGCGGGCGCCGTCGCGGCTTCGGCCGCCTGGGCGGCGCCAGACGCCGTGTCCTCCGTGCCCGCCGCGGCGGGCGTCTCCCCGTTCGGCGCGGATGCGGGCGGCTGGTCGGCCTGTCGTTCCTCCGGCATGCGGATGCGGCCGAGGCGGATGAGATCCTCGGCGTCGCCGCCGTCCACCGTCTCCTTCTCGATCAGGAGATCGACGAGCGCCCGGACGCGGTCGCTGTGGGAGGTCAGGATGTCGCGCGCCTGCTGGTAGGCGTGGCGCACGAGGGCGTCCACTTCGGCATCGATCGTCTGGGCCGTAGCCTCGCTGAAATCCTGACTGCGCCCCACCTCGCGTCCGAGGAACATCATCTCCTCGCGGATGCCGAAGGTGCGCGGACCGAGCTTGGCGCTCATGCCCCAGTCGCAGACCATGTGCCGGGCCAGTTCCGTGGCCTGGTGCAGATCCTGGCTGGCGCCGGAGCTGATGTCGTCGAGAAAGAGCTCCTCGGCCGCGCGCCCGCCCATGGCGGTGGCGAGTTGCGCCATCATCTGCGTGCGGGTGAAGTGCAGGCGGTCCTTCTTGGGCAGGAACATCGTGGCCCCCAGCGCCATGCCGCGCGGGATGATCGTCACCTTGTGGATCGGCTCGCCGCCCTTGACCAGCGCCATGACCACGGCGTGACCGGCCTCGTGGAAGGCGGTCAGGCGCTTCTCCTCCTTGTCGAGCACGCGGCTTTTGCGCTCGCGTCCCCACCAGACCTTGTCGCGCGCCTCCTCCAGGTCGGGCTGCTCAATGCCCTCCTTGCCGGCGCGCGCGGCCAGCAGGGCCGCCTCGTTGAGCAGGTTGGCCAGGTCGGCGCCGGAGAAGCCGGGCGTGCCGCGGGCGATGCGCGCGAGCTGGACGCCGGGGGCCAGCTTGAGCTTGCGCGAGTGGATGGCCAGTATCTGCTCGCGCCCCTGCATCGTCGGCAGGTCGATGACGATCTGACGGTCGAAGCGCCCGGGGCGCAGGAGGGCCTGGTCGAGCACGTCGGGCCGGTTGGTGGCCGCCACGATGATGACGCCCTCCGAGGTCTCGAAGCCGTCCATCTCGACGAGCAGGGCGTTGAGCGTCTGCTCGCGCTCGTCGTGCCCGCCGCCGATGCCGGTAAAGCGGCTGCGGCCGACGGCGTCGATCTCGTCGATGAAGATTATGCAGGGGGCGTGCTTCTTGCCCTGCTCGAACATGTCGCGCACGCGCGAGGCGCCCACGCCGACGAACATCTCGATGAAGTCGGATCCGCTGATGCTGAAGAAAGGCACGCCGGCCTCCCCGGCGATCGCCTTGGCGAGCAAAGTCTTGCCGGTGCCGGGAGGCCCCATCAGGAGCACGCCCTTGGGAATGCGTCCGCCGAGCTTGACGAACTTCTGCGGGGCCTTGAGGAACTCGATGATCTCCGCGACCTCGTCCTTGGCCTCCTCGATGCCGGCCACGTTGGCGAAGGTGACCTTCGGCTTCTCCTGGTTGAGCATCTTGGCGCGGCTCTTGCCGAAGTTCATCGCGCCCATGCCCGACGAGCGCACCTGGCGCATGAAGATGAAGTAGAGCAGGCCGAGAAAAACGAGGATCGGCACGATCTGCACCAGCAGCGCCCCCCACAGGGGATTGGAGTAGTTGACACGCGGATTGACGTTGTTGGCGCGCAGGAACTGCTGCAGCTCCTGTGTGTCCGGCA
>CAYPJN010000487.1:0-2315 GCA_964411055.1 uncultured Lentisphaerales bacterium
GCCCGCTCCTCCATGCGCCCCCCGCGCGCCCCCCTGTGGCTAGCCGATTACGTTTTCGGCTGTCTGGGATAAAGACTCTTGTGCTACGTTTGTGTCCGTCACGTGACAACGATGGGCGTCTCGCGTCGGGTATCGACCCGGTGATCCTTTCACATGCATCTACATGAGGTGGGCAGGCCATGAGACACACAAAGTCATCGCGCGCCGAAGGCACGCTGTTCCACGATCCGCAGGTGCGCGCCGTCTGCGACGGCACCAACATCCATGGCTATGGCTACACCTGGGTGCTGGATGCCAGTCCCGACCTGACCGGCTCTGCGCCGGCGCAGGCCGGCCATGACGGCCCCGGGCGGAAAGTGCCCCTTAAAAAGAGCCCGGAGATCTCCCGCAACCTCATCGGCGTAGGCGCGCCGCGCATGCCGCGCACGTCGGCGGACGACGAGCAGCCGCTGGCGGCGATCCACCTCATCGACGGCGACCCCCAGACCTGCTGGAGCAGCCGCACCCGGCCGCATCCCGATGCCGAGCCGGTCTGGATCCGGCTCGATCTCGTCGCCGAACAGGAGATCGGCCGCATCGTGCTGCGCAAGCTGCCGCCCGGGCCGCCCCGCGACCGGCCCGGCTCGGTGCCGCTGACTGCCGGCGCGGCGCCGGTGGGCCGGGGCATGCCAGGATGCCTTGAGATCCGCCTGAGCCGCGACGCGCTCGCCTGGGAGACCGTCTTCAAGGGCGCGACCGGCGACACCCCGGACCGGGAGACGTTTGAGTGCGAATTCCCGCCGTGCCGGGCCAAGCAGATCTGGATCATCGGCACCTCGCTCGTGCGCGTCGAGAACTGGCTCTACGCCTTTTCGATCGCCGGCGTCGAGGTGCGCAACACCGCCGGCGAGGATGTCGCCCGGGCGTCGCGCGGCACGGGCGTGACGGTAAATTCCACGCTCCACGGGCACGGGCAGGAGACCGAGGCCCACCGCTGGTTCTGGCCGCTGAATGCCGACATCGGCGCCAAATACGTCCGCGTGGGCTACCACAACGATCCCGTCAACTGGCACCGGGTCGAGAAGGTCCGGGGGCAGTTCGCCGTCGATCCCGAGGCCGACGCCGCGATCACCTGGCTCGCGCGCCACCGCATCGACACGGTCATGGCGCTGGGCTTCGGCAACCGGCTCCACACGCAGGCCGACCAGACCCGCCACCTGCCGCAGCTCTGGGAGTGCTACTACGAGAATCCCGCGCCGCCGACGACGCCCGAGGCGCTCGCCGCCTGGCAGCGCTACGTCCGGTTCATGGCGCTCCACTTCGGATCGCGGGTGCGCTATTTCGAGATCTGGAACGAGTGGAACATCGCCCCCTACTGGGGGGACAAGCCCGACGTCCAGCGCTACCTGGATGTCGCCCGCGCCGCGATCCCCGTGCTGCGCGAGGCCGCACCCCGCGCCAAGATCATGAACGGCTCGACGGCGGGCTTCTGCTTCGGCATGGCCGGCTGGAGTGCGGAGGAACTGGCACGGCGCGAGCAGACCAGCCCCTTCCTGGTCGCCGTCGGCGCCCTCCTGCCGCACATCGACGTGGTCGGCTGGCACCCCTTCTACCAGGCCGACCCCGAGACGCCGCTGGCTCGCAACTACGCCGCCGACATCCGCGCCTTCCAGCGCTGGTGCCGCGCCCGCGGTTTCCGCGGCGAGTACATGGCGACGGAGTGGGGCTACGCCTCGAACTACCCGGCCACGATGCCGCCCAACTGGTGGGGTACATTCAACTGCACCGAGCTCGAGAAGGCCAAGTACGTCGCCCGCATGACGCTCATTCATGTGTCCCTGGGGGTGGCGTCGTTCTTCAACGAGCTCTGGACAAGCACCTACCCCCTCGACATTTCCCTGCTGCGGCGCTCCTTCATGGCCGACCCTATATCGCCCATGCAGCCGGCGGCCGCCTACTACGTGGTGCGCAACCTGGCCACCGTGCTCGATGGAGTGCGCCCGGCGGACTTCGACTGCCGGGTGGCGGAGTGCGACGGCGAGGTCGAATGCTTCACGATGCGGCGGCGGGGCGAGCGCCTGGTGGCTCTCTGGCGCCCGGGGCGCGCGACGGACCACGATCCCGGCCGTCCGGCCACGCTCCTTGTCCCGGGCCGTGCGGGGCGCTGCACGGCGTACGACCCGCTCAACGGACGGGAATTCGAGCTGGACACAGTTCACGAGGAGCGGCACACACGCATACCGCGACTGCTGGTCCGGGACTACCCGATACTCGTTCTGCTTCCTTCCCCGCCCTGAAATTCTCCTTCAGGGCGGTTTCCAGTTGTCGGTTTTCTA
>CAYPJN010000488.1:0-2299 GCA_964411055.1 uncultured Lentisphaerales bacterium
GAACCTCGATGTCGCCCAGAACGGCATCGGCAGCAACAGTTGCGGCCCCGAGGTGTTGCCGCAGCACCGCCTGATGCCGGGGCCCTTCCGCTTTGCCTGGCAGATCCGTCCGGTGACGGAGTAGGCGTGGAAGAGGACGAACAGCGGAGAGAGCATCACGGAGCCGCGCGCCGCGACAGGCGCCGGCGCAAGGCAACAGACGGAGCCATTGACGCATGACACCAACGATCAAGCCACTGCCGGTGCCCGCGGACGAGATCCGCGCGATCGCCGAGCGCTATCCGACACCGTTCCATCTGTACGACGAGGGCGGCATCCGGCAAAACGCACGGCGCCTGAACCGCGCCTTCGCGTGGAATCCCGGCTTCCAGAACTACTTCGCGGTCAAGGCGTGCCCCAATCCCTTCATCATGAAGATCCTGATGGAGGAGGGCTTCGGCGCCGACTGCAGCTCGCTGCCCGAGCTGCTGCTGGCCGAGGCCACGGGAATCAAGGGCGAGGCGGTGATGTTCACCTCCAACGACACGCCGGCTGACGAGTTCGTCAAGGCGCGGCAGATGGGGGCGGTGATCAATCTCGACGACATCACGCACATCGACTTCCTGCGGGAGGTGGCCGGGCTTCCCGACCGGCTCTGCCTGCGCTACAACCCCGGCCCGCTGAAGGGCGGCAATGCCATCATCGGCAAGCCGGAGGAGGCCAAGTACGGTTTCACCCGCGAGCAGCTCTTCGATGGGTTCCGCATGCTCCGCGACTGCGGGGTGCGTCGGTTCGGCCTGCACACGATGGTGGCATCGAACGAGCTCGATCCGCAGTACTTCATCGACACGGCCGAGTTGCTCTTCACGCTGGCGGCGGAGCTGGCGCGCACGCTGGGGATCAGCTTCGACCTGATCAATTTGGGCGGCGGCATCGGCATTCCGTACCGTCCGGAGCAAGCGGCGGTCGACCTGGAGCGCGTGGGGGCGGGCATCCGCGAGGCCTACGAGCGCATCCTCGTGACCGCCGGACATCCGCCGGTCAAGGTCTGCATGGAGTGCGGGCGCATGGTCACGGGCCCCTACGGGTGCCTGGTCACGCGCGTGCGGCACATCAAGCGCACGTACCGCCTGTACGCGGGGCTCGACGCCTGCATGGCCAACCTGATGCGACCGGCGCTCTACGGCGCCTACCACCACATCACGGTGATCGGCAGGGAAAACGAGCCCTGCGACCAGGTCTACGACGTGACGGGATCGCTCTGCGAGAACAACGACAAGTTCGCCATCGGCCGCAGCCTGCCGCCCCTGGCGCCCGGCGACCTGCTGGCGATCCATGACACGGGCGCGCACGGGCACGCCATGGGGTTCCAGTACAACGGCAAGCTCCGTTCCGCGGAGTACTTGCGCCGCCTGGACAGCCGTGTTACCATGATCCGACGGGCGGAGACGGTTCAGGACTACTTCGCCACGCTGGACATGGAACGACTCAAGACCTTTTAGGGGCGTGCGCGGGCGAACATGTCTCTTGCCAATGCCCCGAAAATAGCGTAATATGCTCTTCATTGAATCTTGACAGGCCCGGCAGCGGGCGGATTGACGATTTTTTGATTTCCACGCGAAGTACATGGTTTTACGCCGGGAGCGATGGTTGAAACGCACTCCGACAGGCCGGCATGACGCCGGCTTCAAACTCTTTGAATGCATTCCGGGCTTGGCGGCAGCCGCGCTCGCGGCGCTCCTTTCAGGCTGTTCGATTTTCCGGGCCGCTCCGGAGGGAGCCCCGTCCGACGACGGTTCGCTGGAAGAGGCGCTGGCCGGTCTGGTGCCCATGCCGTTCGACACGCCCGCAAACCTGAGCGCCTCCGACCGCGCGGATATCGAGGCTGCCAGCGCGGCGGCGGCCGCCGCCGGAGAGGCCGACTTCGGCCATTTCAACGAGGCGGGCGATCCGATCCTGCGCACCGGCCTGGTCGTGAAATTCTCCCTGCGGGTGGGCGACCGGCTCGAGGTCGAACCCATGCGCCTGCAGGTGATGGACAAGGGTGAGATCGTCTTTCCGATGGTGGGAACGGTGGCCTGCGACGGCCTGACCCTGCCGCACCTCAAGCGCGCCCTGGAGACGCGCTACAGCGCCTTCTACCGCGAACCGCAGATCTCGCTGGAGTTCATCTACGAGCCTAACTCCGTCTCCCCCTGGGGTCGCGTGCTGGTTCAGGGACGCGTGGCCGGCGAGGGCTGGGTCAACATCCCTCCCACGCGCGACCTGACCGTGAGCCGGGCGATCCAGGTGTCCGGCGGCTACGCCTCCAGCGCCAAGA
>CAYPJN010000489.1:0-2298 GCA_964411055.1 uncultured Lentisphaerales bacterium
GCCGGATCTAGTACCTTCGCCGCAAGCTTCGGGAAGCCGGATTCGTTGCACGTCCGGGCGAGGCGGTCGAAGGCCCCGAATTTCATCGACGGCGTTCCCCCCGGTGTCTTCATCAACCGCTCCAGGCAGGCGATCGCCTCCTCAAGCTGGGCTTCGGTGTAGATTTCCTCGAAATACATGTCGGTGAGCAGCGTCGCGAGCTTGCGCTGGAGGAGTTCCGCGAGGACGCCTTTGAGTTCGGCATTCTTCGCGGTTTCGTCGATCTCCCTGTCCAGAACCTTGATGGCGAGGTCGCGGCGGAGCAGGCCGCCATGGAGTGTCGCCAGGAACGACGCCCACTTGACACGCTCGAAGACGGCGTTCGCCTTGATCGCTGCTTGCAGCCGCTTTTCGGCGGCGGGCACCGCGAGGTCGTAGCGATCCATCCGGGCGAGTTTCTCGGGGTCGGTCTCGGTGCAGGTGCAGGGCGGAAGCTGCTCCAGCGCGCTAATCTTCCTTGTCCAGCGCTCCGGCGGAAGCGGACCGGTCTTCTCCTGAAGGGCGACGATCCGCCGCGCCACTTCCCGGCGGAAGGCGACCAGATCGACCACGCGGTCGGGCTCGATGCGTTCGAGCCATTCCCACTCGCCGCGCCCGGACGCGCGGACGGCGGCGTCATCGGAGGCCAGCGCCTTTTCGCTGAGCAGCCGGTGGAGCGAGAAGTAGGCGATGTCGTCCGCCAGCTCGCGGTAGCCCTCGTAGGAGAGCGTGCAGACGATGCCGTCGGCATCCGGGAGCGCCAGGCACTCGCTGCGGTACATGTCGCCGCCCCATATGTGGTCGTTCCACGGGTTGCGTCCGTGCATCCACGCCATCTCAAAGATGCCGTCGTAGTCGGCGAACCAGTTGCGGATGCCGCGGCGGCGCCAGACGTCCGGATCCCAGATGGCCGTGCTGGGCGCGTAGTACCCGACGATCTCGCCGCCGCCCATGTGCCAGCGCCGCGCCTGCGAATGGGAGCTGTCCGCCGAGACATTGGCCGTCGTCATGCCCCAGGCGATCAGCTTCGAGGTTTCGCGTCCGGTGTCGCAGATCGTGCCGCCGCCGCGCTTCTCGACCTCGCGGTAGAAGGGCTGCGCGCGCTTCACGCCCCAGACGGACGCCTCGGAGCGTCCGCACAGGACCAGTTTGAAGGTGTCGCCCAGGTACTTCCGCAGCGTGCCGAACTGGCGGTCGACGTAGGGCGTCCAGGCCGCGATCGCCTGCCCGCAGGCCGCGCGGTCCTGTTCGGGCGTGAGCCCCTCGGAACCGCCGTACCATCCATGGTCGAGGGCGTTGCCGAAGGTGAAGCGCTCCACCTGGAGACCGGCCTGGTAACGCAGGAAGAGGCTGCGTACACCCAGGTCGTCCGGGGTCTCGCTGCCGAAGTCCCCGGGGCCGCTGCCGAACTGGATGTTGTGCTCCGCCGCGCTCTTGTAGATGTTGAGGAGGATGCGCTCGGCCTCGGCGAGGTTCTTGCAGCGGCCGAGGATCTCGCCGAGCGTCGGGAATCCCATGATGCCGCTCATGTAGCGCTTGTTGATGTCGTGATGCGTTCGCGGAAGCGGAAGCTCAAAGGGATAGACGTTCAGCGACAGCACGACCTTGTCGCCGTTGGAGAACTCGATCGCGCCCTTGTAGCGGCCCGGTTGAGCACCGAAGGGCGTTTTGACGGTGATCCAGAACTGCCGGGTCATCCCCTTGGGGAGGTCGATGGGAACGAAAGCCTTCGCGTCCCTGAATGGCTCGAGATAATACTGGAGCGGCAGCGCCCGGCCGGTGGAGAGGATATCGACGTAGCGGGTGCCGTCCGCATAATCGACGCGGAGATAGTTGAGCTTCTTCTGCATGTCGACCTTGACTAGCCGGTCATCGTGCAGGATGGCGTTCGGCATGAGCACCACCGGTTCGTCGCGTCCGTGGCGGTCGCTGGCCCAGTTGCTCCAGCCCGCCCACCAGACCTTGACCGTCTTCACATCCACGGCCGCGGCCGGAATGACCACGCCGCCCGGACCGCTCAGGGCGGTGGGCTTCACATCAAGGTTCGCAAGGTCCTTCCGGGGCCTGACGAGGAACGACCCCGATTCGATTTCGCCGATCGCGGAATCGATTTCTAGAACAGCAGGCGAGTCCTTGACTTCCGTATCGGGGAGGTACTGCGTGTGCGAATACGGATCCACCTGCATGAAGGTGAAGGCGGCGGCGAGAAGCGCGGCGGGGGCGTTCATTTAGAACACCTCCTCGTCAAGTTCCATCAGGGGCTCGGCATCGAGCACGGGA
>CAYPJN010000490.1:0-2297 GCA_964411055.1 uncultured Lentisphaerales bacterium
GGAGAAGCCGCTGAAACCGGTGCCGGAACTGCCCGCGTGCAGGTTCGGCAAGGACGTTCCATCTGACGTCCAGGGCCGGATGCGGTTCGCGCGCGAATGCGTGAAGAACAACCGCTATGACCTCGCGATTCCGGTCTGGGAGGGTCTCCGCAAGGATCCGTCAGCTCCGGCCGACCAGGTCATCGAGGCGGCGCTGGAGGAGGTGCAACTTCTTTGCGATGTGCTGCGGCGCGACGAGGCGGTCAGGATTTTGGACGAACTGCTGGCTAGTAAGGACTTCACCAAGGCGCAGCGCGGCCAGTTCATGCTCCGCAAGGTGCAGACGTTGCTGACGGACCGTGTCTTCGAGGAGGAGTTCACCCTGAAGCAACTGGACGCCGCGGCGGCGGCGCTCACGGAGGCGAGGGGCCTGCAAACGCCACCCACGGAGCTCTACGAGGCGGTCATTCGGATGGCCAACGCGTATGTCGCCGGCGGCCTGGACGAGCCCGGCATCACCTTCATCGACGCCCGGCTCGACGACATCAAGTTCGACGGCCCCCAGCGCGGCGCGCTCCTCCTGAAGCGCGCGCAGGCGTATACGTCGCTCAAGAACTGGGACCTGGCGGCAGAATCCTACCGCCTGGCCCACGTGGAGCACAAGATCAACAACCGCGAGATACTGAAAGCGGAGGGCTATGTCGCGGAGATGCGCGAAGACTGGAAGACGGCCCGGGACTGCTATCTCCAAGAGGAGAAAATGTACAGCAAAGTCGAGGAGGACGATCTCCGCCAGGGCTGCGTCAACCGGCTCAAACGCGTCCTGGAAAAACTGAAAGACGACCTCAAGCCGAACGCCTCGATGGACGATAATGAAGACGTCAAAGAGCTGCAACTGGACGAATAACGGCTCAGCGGGCAACTGCTTTCCTAAACGGCGGCGTCGACATCCAGCTTGACGACATTGAGTTCTGACATGAATACCCTTGCCTTGCTTCTGGGCGCGGCGTTTTCGGTATGGTGGGTCGATCCCTACTCCGACAAGCCGTACCTCCCCGATGCGGAACCCGCGGGCGGCGTCGTCACCAACGTGCTCTCCCTGGCGGCGGCGCGGGGGGAGATCGAGACGGTCTCCTTCTCCGTCAAGCCCGAACGCGACCTCGAGAAGGTCGACTTCATTCCCTCCGACCTGACCGGTCCCGGCGGCGCTAAAATCCCCGCGTCGGCGGCGGATTTTGCGCTCGTCAAGGTGTGGTACCGCGCCGACGGCCGCTGGACTACCAGTTGGAGCGGCCATACCGGCCGGCCCACGCTGATCAACGATCTCGTCCTGCACGACGACGACCTCATCCGGGTGGTCGAGTCGGAAGACCTCGCCAAGCGGACGATCCTCCTGCGCTTCAGCTACCCTGAAGGCCCCGTCTACGTGGACATGCGCAAGCACGGCAACGGCCGCGACCACTTCAAGCACGAGCTCTTTCCGGTGATGGACGCGAAGAAGTTCGTGCCGTTCGACCTGAAGAAGGGCCGTTTCCAGCAGTACTGGTTCACCTGGAGGATCCCCGCCGACGCGCAACCGGGCCTCTACAGGGGCACGCTCGATGTCAAGGAGGCCGGCAAGCCGCTCGGCGCGCTGCCGGTCGAGGTCGAGGTTTATCCGTTCGCGCTCCCGACGGCGCGCACCCACTACGACACCTCGCGCCCGTTCATCTCCTCCTGGATGGGGACGCCCACGCTGGCCGGTGAGCTGTCGCATTCTAAGGATCTCGCCGTCTCCGAGGCGAAGTGCCGCAACATCTACCGGTCGCTGGCGGAGCACAACGCCCACCAGCCCAACGGGCCGGGCGTCTTCGCGACAAACACCACCGACGATCTCGCCGTGCGCGGGCTGATCCTGATGCGTCAGGCGGGGATGCGCTGCGACCTGCTGATCAACGGCACCTCGATGGACTTCGGCTGGGCGGCGCCGGTCGAGGCGCCGTTCATCCCGCCCGAGAAGGATCCCGAACTCTATGCGCGCGCACTCGGGAAGTACCGCAGAATGCTCGATGTGCAGGCCAGCGTGCTGGACCAGCACCTCGGCCACCGCGAGTGCTACTTCTGCGGTCCTGACGAGTGCGGCACCTACCAGCACCGCCGCGGCTACGGGTTCTTCGCCGAGCTCCACAAACGCGGCTTCAAAGCTTGGTCGGACTCCGGTGTCCCCGAGGACATCTCCTGGAGCATCGGCATGAACGACGCCCCGGCGGCGGCGCGCCACACCGTCGCCTGGAACTGGCACAAGGGCTCGGCGCTGGCCGTCACCTACGCCGGCACGT
>CAYPJN010000491.1:0-2295 GCA_964411055.1 uncultured Lentisphaerales bacterium
GCCAATGGGAGAACGCCGGCTTCTGGTCCGATCCCCACATGGGCGACGAGCCCTTCGCGGAGGCGGTGGTCAAGCCTTTCCTCAAGACACTGGACGATGCCGCCGCGACGGTCGACGACAAGTCGAAGCCGCTCGCGCCGGAGCAGGTCGACAAACTCTTCCAGGAGATGGTGCCGCAGTGGGCCGACTTCCGGCTCAAGCTCGACGCGCTGCGCGCCGACTATCTGGAGACGCGTTTCTTCCAGTAGATGGTCAGCATCGTCATCCCCACGCTGAACTCGGAGCGCACGCTCGACGAGTGCCTGAGCTCCATCGCCGCGCAGGACGTGCCGCGCGGGAGCTACGAGATCGTCCTGGCGGATGCCGGCTCGACGGACGGCACGCTGGCGATCGCGCGCGCGCGCGGTGTCGACCGCATCGTCGACAACCCCCTGAAGACCGGCGAGGCCGGCAAGGCTGCCGGCATCCGCGCCGCGAGGGGCGACCTGATCGCGCTGGTGGACAGCGACAACATCCTGCCGGACGTCGGCTGGCTGGCGCGCATGACCGCGCCCTTCAGCGATCCGCGGATCGTCGCCAGCGAGCCGCTGGCCTACACCGTGCGGCGCGGGGATCCGGCCCTGACGCGCTATTTCGCCCTACTGGGCATGAACGACCCGCTCTGCCTCTTCACCGGCAACTACGACCGCCTCTCGGCCGTAACGGGTCGCTGGACTGGGCTGCCCGTCGCGCAGACCGACAAGGGCGACTATCTCGAAGTGACGCTGACGGAGTTGACGCTGCCGACGATTGGCGCCAACGGCTTCGTCTTCCGCCGGGCGCTGCTCGAACACGTGGAATGGGAACCCTACTTCTTCGACATCGACATCATGCACCAGGCCGTGCGCGCGGGCTTCCGGCACGTGGCCAAGGTCAAGACCGGGATCGTGCATCTCTACTGTTCACGGCTGGGGGCCTTCGCGGACAAGCAGCGCCGGCGGGTGCGGGACTACCTTTTCTTCGCCGGCGAGCGGCGGCGCACTTATCCCTGGGCGCGTCAGCGGCGCCTGGGGATCGCGGCCTTCGCCGGCGCGACGCTGCTCGTGCTGCCGCTCGCCGTCCAGGCGCTGGCGGGCTTCCGCCGCCGGCCCGACGTGGCCTGGCTCTACCATGTGCCCGTCTGCTGGATCACGCTCTGGACCTACGGCACGGCGACGCTGCGCAAGCTGCTGGGGCTCAGGCAGGCGCCGGCCGCGCGCAACCGCTGGCAGCAGAGGCAGCAGACAAGGCGTTGACGGTGGGGGGCCGGACCGGTATCATATTCCGCATGTCGGTTTCCGGGATTTCCCCGCGGCCGTCCACAGGAGAGGAGCACATCATGTCGCGCATCTACAATTTCAGCGCCGGTCCGGCCGTCCTGCCGCTCGAGGTTCTGCAGGAGGCGCAGGCCGATCTCGTCGACTACCGCGGCTCGGGCATGTCCGTCATGGAGATGTCGCACCGCGGCAAGGAGTACATGGCGATCCAGGAGGAGGCCCAGGCCAACCTCCGCGAGCTGCTGGGCCTCCCGGCCGACTACGAAGTGCTCTTCATCCAGGGCGGGGCGAGCCTCCAGTTCTCGATGGTGCCCATGAACTTCCTCGGGCGCGACACGGTCGCCGACTACGTCACCGCCGGAAGCTGGGGCGCCAAGGCCGCCAAGGACGCCCGCCTCTTCGGGCAGGTCAACCTCGCCGCCAACTGCGAGAAGGAGATCCCGACCCGCATGCCCGAGCCGTCCGAGCTAGTCTGGACCCCCGGCGCCGCCTATGCCCACATCACCTCCAACGAGACGATCTCCGGCGCGCAGTGGAAGCAGATGCCGGCCACCGCGGTGCCGCTCGTCGCGGACATGTCGTCGGACATCCTCTCGCGCCCCATCGAAGTCGGCAACTTCGCGATGATCTATGCCGGCGCCCAGAAGAACCTCGGGCCGGCCGGCGTGGCGCTGGTCGTGATCCGCAAGGAGTTCGCCGAGAAGGGCAACAAGGCCCTGCCGGCCATGCTGCGCTACACGACCTACATCGAGAACGGCTCGATGTACAACACGCCGCCATGCTTCAGCATTTACATGCTGACGCTCACCACCCGCTGGCTGAAGCGCTTCGGCCTCGCGAAGATGTACCGCCGCAACGCCGAGAAGGCCGCCCTGCTATACGCGGCGATCGATGGCGGCGCCTTCTACCGCGGCACGGCGGCCAAGGCCTTCCGCTCCGACATGAACGTCACCTTCCGCCTGCCCACCGAGGAGCTCGAGACGCGCTTCTGCGAGGAGGC
>CAYPJN010000492.1:0-2295 GCA_964411055.1 uncultured Lentisphaerales bacterium
CAGTTTCGCATCCACGGCGGAGGCGGGGATGCGGCCCCCGGGGCCGGCCAGGTCTGAAAGCTTGATTTCAAAGGCCTTCACCGGGGCGAACGGGAACACCACGAAGGAGGCGGATTCGTATTCCCCCTGGGCCGCGAAGACCTGCAGCTCGCCGGTCAGCACGCCGTCCTCCGGCAGCGCATACGGCATGCGCATCTCCTGGCTGATGGGCGGAACGCTAAACGCCGTCACAGGCTTGCCCACGATGCCCGGCTTCGCGGCGCGCGACATCTCCGCGATCAGCGCGGCGTTGGCAATATCCCGGAGCACGCCCTTCCAGGCGGCGGTCTTGGCCAGCGGGTCCTGCTTCAGCCCATCCAGCGTCTTGCCGAGAGCCGCTGTCCAGGCCAGCAGCGCGGTGTTCCGGGACGTCTCCCTGACACGTCCCAGTTCCGCCTGCGCCGTTTGATATGGCGTTTCCTTGTCGGAGGCGATGGTGAGTTGTTCGGAATCCAGAACGGCATCGTAGAAGCGGAAATCGCCGACCGCGCCGCTGAACTTGTACCCGATATGAACCGGATGCGGGACATAGGTCATCAGGTCGGGATCATCGTTCTCATGCTGGAAAACGCCGTTCACATATAACGCCGCGCGGCGGCGCCGGTTCGAGAAGCTGAATTCGACATGCAGCCATTCCCCCACCCCAAAGGTGTCGCGCGATTTCATCGTGTACTCGGGCCCCAGCAGATCGGTCGGCTCGGAGAACAGGGAGAGCACGAGGCGCCCGTCCGTGCCGAGCACGCAGTCGAACAGTCCGAAGTTGGAGGCCGCCGCATCGCCAGCCGGCGCGGCGGGCTTGTCGAAACGGATGAAGAAGCCCGCGGAAACCTCGCCCGGGCAGAGGGCCTGCCTCCATTTGGCGAACGCCTCCGGCAAGGCCTTCAGCGCGGCCTCCGCCGTTCCGTCAAATTGCATCGCGGCACCGAAGGGCGCCTTGATTTCCCTCGCTCCCGCTCCCGGCGCGAGGGAGAGCGCACCCGCTTCCTGCGCACCCCGCGCAAAACCGCATACCAGTGCAGGCACGGGTTCCCGCGCCACGGCGACCAGGCCAACAAGCAGGGCCGTGCATGCCGTCAGCCAGATAACTGCTCTCTTTTTCATAATGCGTGTCACTTGACCATGATCAACGATCCCGGTTCGACGTACGGAACCTCGTAGCAGCCGATGTCGACACGGTTTTTGTGGTCGACGCGGGGATTGCCGGCGAGGTCTAGGGCGTCATCCATCCACGAGGCGTCGTAGAGACCGCGGTTGCGGACCGGGGAGCTTTTCGTGATGGTGTAGTCGGCGTTAGCGGCGTCGGTGAAGCATGGATCGTTCGTGATGCAGGTGGCATTCGGCGCGACCGGCATGTCGCAGTTGTAAAAATTGTTCGTGAGACTTTCCGAGCTACAGAACCAGTCCGGCTCGCCGTCGCCGCCGGTGATCGGGTCCGCAATGGTGTTGCCTTGGAAAATGCAGTTTTTGACCGAGCCGCCCTCAACGAGTATTCCGCCGCCATGGTATTTTGCCGAGTTGCCGACAACGGTGCTGTTCCCCAAAGCACCGCCCTTGATGCTGACACCGCCGCCGCCGTTGCTGACGATCGGACTGGAGGAGTTGCCGTTGATCAGACAATTTTCCGCTATGCCGGCAGCCATGTACAAACCTCCGCATTTTCCGTTGGCGCCGTTATGGTTGTCGTCGATGATGCAGCGCGAGACTTTCGCGTTAACGCCGCCGAGGTAGACACCGGTGCTCACGCACCAGTTGAAGGCGGCGTTGCCGGTTATGCGGCAGCACTCGATAAGTCCGGCGTTGACTCTGGCTCCTACGCCGTGCGAGTCGATTGCGGCTTGATTTACGTTGTTCGCACCGGTAATCGTGAAGCCTCGAACGACGCTGTCTGCATGCATCAGATAGAACAGACGCGAATTATGTTTTACTTGATAGACCGTCGATGCTGTGTAACCGTTTCTGCTCTCAACCGTGACAGCCCGGTTGATCTCAATCTGTTTCGTGATGTCGAAACGTCCGTCGCCGACAAGCACCCGCATGCCGTCGATCGCGTACGCGACGGCCTCGGCGATGTTCGTGAAAGCGTTCGCCTGCGTGTCGTACGGGAAGGCAGGGACAGCGTTGGTTTCGACGCAGATAGTCTGCGGCTCGACCATGAACGTGCCGGTAACAGGAAGGTCTCCAACTGTTGTGCCGATTGTGAGCGAGACGGAACACGGGCCTGCGGCGTCGATTGTGAAGACCGATTCCGCCTCAGAT
>CAYPJN010000493.1:0-2288 GCA_964411055.1 uncultured Lentisphaerales bacterium
GGCCGTCCGCGGCGGATCCGGCCACGCCCTGCTGCTCTCCGGCATCCTCGACAGCCAGTATCCGGGGGTCGCGGCATGCTACGCCGCCCTGGGCTTCCGCGAGGTGAAGAGCCTGCTCGTCGGCGAGTGGCGCAGCGGCTGGTTCGCGCGCGGCTAGGCTAGAGGCGGATCAGATCCGCGTGGTCGGGATCGTCGTGGGGATTGACGTGGATCATGACGTCGCCCACGCCGGCATCGGCGTCGAAGATGCGGCGCTTGACGGTCGTGGCGATCTCGTGCGAACGCGCGACCGTCATGGCGGGATCCATTTCGAGCTTGAGATCCACGATGATGTACTGCCCCGAGTGGCGCCCGCGTATTTCGTGGACATGCTCCACGCCCTCGACGGACAAGGCGACGGCGCTGATCGCGTCGAGGCGCGGCTCCGGCAGCGCGGCATCGATCAGCTGGCGTGCCGCCGCATGCACGGTCTCGATGCCCATGTGCGCGATCAGCAGGCCGGTGAGACCGGCAAAGACCGGATCCAGCATGCGCCACCCCAGGAAGGCGCAGCCGCAGCCCAGCAGCGTACCGATGGAGGTGAGGGCGTCCTTGCGGTGGTCCTGCGCCAGGGCGGCCAGCACGGGACTGCCGCCCCGCCGCGCGCGCCGGAAGGTGGCCCGCGCCAGCATCTCCTTGATCACGATGGTTGCGGACGCCACCGCCAGGGTGTAGAGACGCGGGCGCGGGATCGCGCCGGAAGCGATGGTGGTGATGGCGCCGTAAAGTATCGCCGCGCCGGTGGCGACGATCGCCAGCCCGACGAGGAAGGCCGCCAGACTCTCAGCGCGTCCGTGGCCATAAGGGTGCTGGCGGTCGAACGGCTGGCGGCTGAAGCGCAGCGTCGCCAGCGCGGCGGCCGAGATCGCCAGGTCGCAGGCGCTCTCAACGCCGTCGGCAAAGAGCGCCTCGGAGTTGCCGAGGCGGCCAGCGGCCAGCTTGGCCACCATCAAGAGGGCATTGACCGCCAAGCCGATCCGGACCATCGTCTCGGCCTGGCGAAAACGCTCCTGGCGATCATCTTCCATCTGTCTGGCTCAGTTGTTCAGGCTGTGGATCGGCGCCGGGATGTGCCCGCCGCGCCGGACAAAGGTCTCGCCGCCCGCCGGGCACGCCGGCGCGGTCACGGTGCCGGCCCCGAAGAGCCCGCCGAAATCGACGCGCTCGCCCGGCCCGGCGCCGGGCACGGGAACTACGCGCACGCCGGTTGTCTTGCGGTTGGCCATGCCGATCGCGGCCTCGTCCATGATGAGGCCGGCGACCGTCTCGGGCGTCGTGTCGCCGGGCAGCAGGATCATGTCGAGCCCGACGGAGCAGACCGCCGTCATGGCCTCGAGCTTTTCGAGCGTGAGCGTGCCCCGGGTGACGGACTCCGAGAGCACGTGGTCCTCCATGACGGGTATGAAGGCCCCTGAGAGGCCGCCGACCGCACTGGAGGCGAAGGCGCCGCCCTTCTTGACAGCGTCGTTGAGCAGCATGACCGCCGCGGTCGTGCCCGGCGCCCCCACCCGCTCCACGCCCATGGCCTGGTAGATCTCGCCCACGCTGTCGCCAACGCGCGGCGTGGGGGCCAGCGAGAGGTCGACGACCCCGAAGGGCACGCCGAGGCGGGCCGCCACCTCGCGCCCGATCAGCTCGCCGGTGCGCGTGACGCGGAAGGCGGTGTGCTTGATCTCCTCGGCGAGCTCGTCGAGCGTGGCGCCGGGGCGCTGGCGCAGCAGGCGCTCGACCGCGCGCTTGACGACGCCCGGCCCGCTCACGCCGACGTTGACGACGGTGTCCGGCTCGCCCGCGCCCAGCAGCGCGCCTGCCATGAAGGGGTTGTCCTCGGGCATGTTGGCGAAGACGACCAGCTTGGCGGCGGCGAAGCCCCGCTGGGCCGCGCTGGCGGCGGCCGTCTCGACCAGCGTCCGCGCGACCATCAGTATGGCGTCGACATTCATGCCGGCGCGCGTCGTGGCGACGTTGACCGAGGCACAGACGCGCTGCGTGCGCGTCAGCGCGCGCGGGATCGCTGCGATCAACGCCCGCGCGCCGGGGGTCATGCCCTTGTGAACCAGAGCCGAAAAGCCTCCGAGCAGGTCGATGCCGACCGCCCGGGCGGCACGGTCGAGAGCCTCGGCCAGCAGCACGGCGGACGCGGGGTCGTGTTCCTCCAGCAGCACGCTCGCGGGCGAGATCGCTATGCGCTTGTTGACGATCGGGACGCCGTAGCGCTCCGCGCACTGGTTGCAGAGCCCGACCAGATC
>CAYPJN010000494.1:0-2270 GCA_964411055.1 uncultured Lentisphaerales bacterium
GCTATATTTGAACCATGCGGATAACGGGCGGGATGTATCGCGGACGGAAAATCGGTGTCCCGCGCGGCGATCGCGTGCGGCCGACGCAGGATCGTGTCCGCGAGGCGCTCTTCTCGATGTTGAGAAACGAACTGCACGGCTCGTGTTTCCTCGATCTATACGCGGGAACCGGCGCGGTCGGGCTCGAAGCCCTGAGCCGTGGCGCGACACAGGTCATCTGGGTCGAGGGCGACCGCGAGGTGCACCGCACAACGCTGGCCAACGTAGCCGCCGTGGCCGGCGAAGGGCAGCAGGTGGTCTGCTGTCCGGTCGAGCGCTGGCTGCGGCAGGGCGGCCGCGGACTGGCCGCCGGCCTGGCCTTTGCCGACCCGCCCTACTCGCAGGCCCGCGAGACGGGTTTGGCGGAACTGGCGGCGCAAGTGGCGCAGGAGCAGGTCGTGGCCGTCGGCGGCCTCTTCATCGCCGAGCTGCCGCGGCAGGCGCCGGCGGCCGCCTGGCCCGGCTGGCGGCTCCTGCGGGACCGCGCCTACGGACACACGCGGCTGGTGATCGCCCAGCGCATGGAACACGCGTCATGATGAAAAAAATGGCAGTCTATCCGGGGACCTTCGATCCCCTCACCTTCGGGCACTTCGATCTGATCGAGCGCTCGGCCAGCATCTTTTCCCGGCTGATGGTCGCGGTGGCGGCGTACACCACCAAGGGCAACGGCATGTTCAGCCTCGACGAGCGCATGGAGATGGTGCGCGAGGCGGTCAGCGGCCTGCCCGGCGTGACGGTCGAGCCCCTCGATTGCCTGCTGGTCGACTTCTGCCGCCGGCACAAGGTCAATGTCATCATCCGCGGATTGCGGGCCTACTCGGATTTCGAGTACGAGTTCCAGATGGCACTGACCAACCGCCGCCTGGAGCCGGGCATCGAGACGCTCTTCATGATGCCGCAGGAGGAGCACAGCTACGTCACGGCCAGCACCGTGCGCGAGGTGGCCCGCTACGGGGGCGACACCAGCAGCTTCCTGCCGGCCAGCGTGCAGCGGCATGTCGAGCGGTTCATGCGCGAGAACCCCGGCCAGCGGCTGGTCGCGCAGGGAGGACGGGCCAGTGGCAGCGGCGCGTTTGATCGTTGATGTCGAGCGGCTGGCGCGCGACGGCGAGCCCTTCGCGGGCGAAATCCCGGCCGACGTGCTGGATCTCGATCCCTCCGCGGAACTGATCACGCCCGCGGGCGCCATCCGCTACGACCTCTTTATCCAGCGGATCGGCGACGAACTGCTCGTGCGCGGGAGAGTGCGCCAGCCGTTCCGCTGCACCTGCGTGCGCTGCAACGGCGCCTTCGACTGGGAGAGCATCGACCGGGATGTAGGCTTCGCGGTGGCCCTCGGCGAGAATCCGTTCGTGGACTTGACTCCCGAGATCAGGGAAGGTATTATTCTCACCTTTCCCAGCCATCCGCTTTGCCGGACGGAGTGCAAGGGGCTCTGCCCCCGATGCGGCGCCGATCTGAACCGGGGGCCCTGCGGCTGCCCGCCGCCGGATGATGGCCGCTGGGGCGCCCTGGACGGGCTGGATGGATCGCCGTCCGGTCCGGCAGTGGAAGGGTGATGGCAAGTACGGATGCGCGGGCGCGCGGGCGCGCGCCGGCAGTCCGATGGAGTCTGGAAGATGGCCGTACCAAAACGCAAGAAGTCGAAGATGCGCGTGCGTCAGCGCAAGGGCCAGATCAAGGCCGTGGTGGCGCAGGTCAGCCCGTGCCCGCAATGCGGAGAGCCGCAGCAGGCGCACCGCGTCTGCCCCGCCTGCGGATACTACCGCGGCAAGCAGGTGCTGACAGTGAAGTCCGAGTAGCCGCCTCGCCCCCTGGAAGTGCGCCGGGCGCGGCAGGGCGCCGTGCCGTCACGCGTTAGGCCTCCGCGGGGGGCCGGAGGTGCCAAGCATGCGCATAGCGGTCGACATCATGGGCGGCGATTTCGCCCCGGCCGAGACGGTCAAGGGGTGCATCGAGGCCGCGCAGCGCATCCGCGAGCTGCGCGGCGTCCGCCAGATCGTCATGGTCGGCCAGGAGTCCCTGATCCGCGCGGAACTGGAAAAGAACCGCACCGCCCTAGGCGAGCACCTGGCGCTGGTTCACGCCGCCGAGGCCATCGAGATGGGCGAGGCACCCGCCGCCGCGGTGCGGCGCAAGCGCGACAACTCCATCAGCCGCTGCATGGACCTCATCAAGGCCGGCGAGGCCCAGGCGATGGTCTCGGCCGGCAACTCCGGCGCCCTCTC
>CAYPJN010000495.1:0-2267 GCA_964411055.1 uncultured Lentisphaerales bacterium
CCAGGGCGGATCTACGCGGAGCCGCTGCCGCTCCCAGGCTGGTTCCGGCGGCGTCCATTCCACCTCGGCCTCGAACCGCACCACGCTCCCGGAGGAAGGACAGGGCCCGATGATCGCGCTCCCCTGCCGCGTCCACATGCCGCGCGAACGCGCCGCTCCCCAGGGGCCGCGCAGCCCCAGTGGGCCGCCGTCCAGCACCTTCTCCTGAAGCGTCGGCGGTTTGTCGGCCGTGACGGGCAACGCCTTGAGGAAGGCATGGGAGACGAGCCGTTCGCCGCGAACCGCCGGCAGGAAGTGGCGCGACTTGACGATGGGAAAACGTCCTGTGACCGCCAGCACGGGTTCCAGCCGCAACTGCTCCTCGATCAGCGGCGGCACGTAGGCCGTCGCGATCCAGACCTCGCTGGTGCGGGCCACGCCGGCCAGCCAGCCGGCCAGCGCGGGCCATTGCGCGCGGGTGGTCTCGCCCAGCGCCAGCACGCGCGCGCCTGGAGTGTTGGCATAAGGCACACTGTTAGGGAAGTAGTCAAATACCACGAGCCGATCCGGGCCAAATTGCCGTGCCACGCGCGCCGTCCATTCCGTGGCGCCCGCCTCGCTGACATCGAGAAAGGCCGCGGGCCAGCGGACAAGGTTGGCTGTTCCCGCCAGCAGCAACAGGGCTACGACTCCCGCGCGCTGTCCAGCGGTACGGAAGCTGGCGCAGGCAGCGGCCAGCGGGGCCGCCAGCAGGCCGATCAGCGGCAGCGCGACTGGCAGGAAGCGGCGCAGGCTCCAGATGCCCGCCGGCACCTCGAGACCCTTGAGGAATAGGAAGAAGAGCGACAACCAGGCGAACGCCGCCAGCAGTATCCGTTCGCGCGCGGGGCGACCCTTCCGCAGAACCGCGGCCGCGCCGGCAAGCAGCAGAAGCGCGCCGGGGAAGCGGATGCCGCTCCAGACAGCGCGCGCGCCGGCGCGCAGCGTCGCGCCCAAGCCTCCGGGAAGAACGGCGATCAACAGCAGTGGAAGAAGCGTCGCGGCCGCCCAGCCCCAGGGGCGCAGGCACGCATCCAGACGCCGCAGGCGGGCGCGCGCTGCCGGACGGAAACCGATGGCCAGTGCCGCACAGGCCAGCGCCGCCAGCAGCAGCAGGGCCGCCCCCAGCAGGGTGTGTTCCCGCGTGGCGCCAAGCAGCGCTACCAGGCGGTCGGGGCGCGTCCAGTCGCCATACGGCTGGCAGACCATGCGTGTCATCCACCAAAAGGGCAGCAAACCCGCCAGGAACCCGCCGGCGAGCGGTACGGTCTCGCGCGCACGCGGCCGTTCGAGCATCAGCACACCCGCCAGCGCCAGGGCCACCAGCAGGAGGGTGGGATGGAGCGTCGCGGAGAAGCCCAGCGCGAACCCCGCCGCCAGACGGAACCCGCCACGATCCAGGGGACGTATGGCGACTGCCGCGAGGATGCCGCCAAGGATGAGGCTGCCGGATCCGTCCGGGTAGAAGCCGCGCGCGAACCAGAGCGGCCAGGGCGTGGCGAGCACCAGCGCCAAAGCAACACCGAGGCCCCACCCTCCACCCGCCGCCGCGCCGGCCAGCAGGAGCAGCCACCAGCCCAGCGAAGCAAGCAGGGGCGGCAGGCGTTCCGGCGCGAGCCATGGGAGGCCGGCCGCCGCCAGCGGGAGGGTCGGCATGAAGAAGGGCCGCGTCGCGCGGCCGTCCGGCGCATCGAGTTGGAAGACGAGATCGCGCGTCGGACGGGCGCCGGCGCCGGAACGGTAGAGCACCGCGCGGCGCAGCGTCGGGGGGAGCGTCGGCAGCACTGGGTCGGGATCGAAGAAGCCGCGCCCGTCGTCGAAGGCCCGGGCCATGGTACGGTATGCCATGTTGTCTAGCCCGGTGAAGCAGTCGTCGTGGCTGTGCGTCAGCAGCCACCAGGCCCCGGCCAGGGCCAGCAGCGCCAGCGCCGCCCGGCACCATCCGCCGGTACGGCGGGAAGACGTGGCCGACGGGCGGGAGACGACCGTCCGAAGGGCCAGCAGGCCCAGCGGCACGACCACGGCCAGCGCGCATCCAGACTGCCAAAGACTCATCATGCGTTTGTTCCTAAGCAGCGACCAAGAAATGATGCCGGTTTCTCAACCGTTTGTCATCGTTATATCACTATTTGAGTAGATAGACGCCCAACGTTATTGAGCGTATTTCGGCACTAAATATACCGCTGGAAGGGGCGGGAGAAGTTGAGGGCGGAGCGGAGGTTGGGGATTTCGGCGCGGATCGAGGGGGC
>CAYPJN010000496.1:0-965 GCA_964411055.1 uncultured Lentisphaerales bacterium
CCGTGAAGGAGAAGGAATGGAAGAGCGGCAGCACGATCATGAAGCGGTCGTCGCTCCGGATGACGGTGATCAGCCGCAGGGCGCCCTCGGCGTCGGCGCAGAAGTTGGCGTGCGTCAGCAGGGCGCCCTTGGGCAGTCCCGTGGTGCCCGAGGTGTAGATGATCGAGGCGATGTCGTTCTCGCGCGCCACCTCGCGCCGGTAGAAGCCCCCGGGCGCCTCGGCCCGGGCGGCAAGCGCCCCGAGGCGCGGCCCGAGGGCGTGGCAGGGGCGGCCGGCGCACGCCGCGGGGGAGTGGCCCTCGGCGCCGTCGGCCAGGACGATCTGCCGCAAATCCGGCAGATCGGGCAGAATCTCCTCGAGTAGCGGGAGGTGGCGCTGATCGGTGTAGACGGCGGCCGCGCCGGCATCCTTCAGGATGTAGGCGACTTCCGGCGGGCGCAGCTTGGGGTCGACCGGCACGACGGTGATGCCGCACCCGGCGTGGGCCAGGTAGATTTCCATCCATTCCGGACTGTTGTCCAGGATGATGGCCACCGGGGCCGCCCGGGGGACGAGGCCCAACTCGG
Organism: uncultured Lentisphaerales bacterium; assembly: GCA_964411055.1. GTDB lineage: Bacteria > Verrucomicrobiota > Kiritimatiellia > RFP12 > JAAYLN01 > JAAYLN01. Next base: position 568 of record CAYPJN010000496.1, read on the forward strand.
ACGCCAGCTCGGCGGTGGCGCGCACGCGCCGGGCCATCTCGCCATAGGTGCGGCTTGCGACCTGCTCCTGCTGCCGGTATTGGACGGCGATCCGCTGCGGATCCTTCTCGGCCGTATGGTCGAAATACGTGCGTATGCTCATGTCTGGTGATAGCCCCCCGGCTGCCGCCATGGAAAACAAGCCAGGCGCAGGAGTGACTTTATCCCAAACGAGAGCGTTTGGCAATATCACGCGTTCAGCGTTGAGCGGCGGGCGGAGTGGGGCCGGACCTCCGGGACGGCCAGCACGGGAACCAAATGCATTTTCACCAAGAAGATCACGAAGGGGCGAAGGGGCAAGGGATAGAAGAACGCTCAACGCTGAACGCTTAACTCTCAAAGCTCAAAGTCCCGCGTTC
>CAYPJN010000496.1:975-1769 GCA_964411055.1 uncultured Lentisphaerales bacterium
TTAAACGTTGACGTCCCGGACGGCCAGGCCGCACCGGCACATCGCGATCCGGGACGTCCCGCGCCACTGTCATTTCCCGCCGCCTGCGGCAGGCGGTCGCGTCACCGGCGCAAGTGTCGCGCGAAGCCGCGCGCAGTTAAAACTTGCGCGTTTCCATCGACATTTCCATGCGCTTTTCTCGCCCCCCTGGCTACCCGATTACAGGGATCAGTTTTGGATCCAGAACGCGTATAGTTTCACAATGCCGTCAGGTTCGGAAGTGAGGTTCACGACGACTTGCCTGTCATCATAGGCCTTATCACCACCGGGTGATTCCGCCCATCCCCCGAATGTGTATCCCGTGCGAGAGAAGAGATTCGACGACAGGGCTGTGTTGACATCGTATGTGTGGGTGGAGGGCGGCATTAAACCGGTGCCGTTGTTGGGATAGTACCAGACTTGATAGGTGTTCGCCGTCCATTTTGCATGCAGCGTGTGGTCCGTTGGCGTGGTAACGGTCGTGGCTTCGGTCACCTGCGTCCCGCTGCCGCCCGCGCCGGTCCACCATCCGGCGAAGGTATAGCCTTCCCGCGTCGGCGTGGGCAGGCTCCCGTAGGGCTCGTTGACGGTCACGGCCTTACTGGAGGGGTCGACGGTCCCGGGAGCAGGATCGAAGGTCACCACGCAAGTCTGCCGGGTATACGAAGCGCTCTTGATAGCGCTCGGATCCATGCCACCCTTGTAGGCCCGTGCCATCAGCGTGCCGGGCACGGGAACCGTCACAATCCCGCCATCTAGCACAAACAGACTGGCCT
>CAYPJN010000496.1:1779-2258 GCA_964411055.1 uncultured Lentisphaerales bacterium
TCGGTCGTGTAGCGGATCGTCGCGCCGGGCGTCGCGCAGGTCATCCTTACAGGAACATCTCCATATTCCCACAGGCCGCCGTCCGGGGCGAATTCTGGGGTTGCGACCACATTGCTGCTCACGTTCCAGACGGCGTAGAGCCAAATGTCAACATCCGGTATGCTGGAGAGGTTGAGGACGGATTGCCCGTCGGTGTAGACCACGGGGCCATTGGTGGATGTCGCCCAGCCGGCAAAGGTGTAACCCGTGCGCTCGTATCCATTCGGCGTCAGGGGTTGGGAAACATCGTAGGTGTGGGTGGATTTATCCATCTCCCCAGAGCCGCCGTTGGAGTCATACTCGACATAATAGGTGTTGGCGATCCATCTGGCATGGAGCGTGTGGTTCGTGGTTATGATCACGGTCGTGGCTTCGGTCACCTGCGTCCCGCTGCCACCCGCGCCGATCCACCATCCGGCGAAGGTATAGCCTTCCCGCGT
>CAYPJN010000497.1:0-2257 GCA_964411055.1 uncultured Lentisphaerales bacterium
TCGTCACGCCGGAGATCACCTACCTGCCGGCGGGCATGGGCAACCTGGCGCAGGCGACCAACGCCAAGGCGGGGGGGCTGGCGGACGTTTCGGCCTCGCTGGTCTCGGCGCTCTTCGAGCTGGGGGCCGACGTGCATGTCGCGCTGCCGCACTACCGGCGCATGTTCCACATGGACGTGGGGCGCCTGATCAGCAACGAGCTGCGCGTCTACCAGAACCGCCTATCCGACGCGCGCATCCACCTGGCGGAGGACCGCTGCTTCTACTACCGCGACGCGGTCTACAGCGACTACGACAGCGAGAACCCGCGCCTGGCCCTGGCCTTCCAGCGCGAGATCGTCAACCACATCATCCCGACGGTCAATCCCGACCTGATCCACTGCAACGACTGGATGACGGGGCTGGTGCCGGCGGCGGCGCGCCGCCTGGGCATCCCGAGCCTCTTCACGCTGCACAACATCCACACGCACGACCTGACCCTGGCGCGGATCGAGGACGCCGGCATCGACGCCGCCGGGTTCTGGAAGTACCTCTTCTACCGCCGTATGCCGCGGAACTACGAGGAGACGCGCGGCACCAATCCCGTCGACCTGCTGGTCAGCGGCGTCTTTGCCGCGCACTTCATCAACACGGTCAGCCCCACGTTCCTCGACGAGATCGTCCGCGGCGACCACAGCTTCGTGCCCATGAACCTGCGCGGCGAGATCGTCGGCAAGCGGCTGGCGGGCTGTGCCGAAGGCATCCTCAACGCGCCGGACTTCTCCTACGACCCGGTGGTCGACGAGACGCTGACGCGGCGCTACGACGCGGAGACCGCCACCGCGGCCAAGCGCGAGAACAAGCGGGTCTTCCAGATGAAGGTGGGGCTGGCGGTCGATCCCGACGCGCCGCTCTTCTTCTGGCCGTCGCGCCTCGATCCCGTGCAGAAGGGCCCCGAGCTGCTCACCGACATCCTCTACCAGACGATGGAGCAGTACCGCCGGCAGAACCTGCAGATGGTCGTGGTCGCCAACGGCGCGCACCAGCGCCACTTCCACGACATCCTGCGGTGGCACGACCTCTACGGGCGCCTCTCGGTCTGCGACTTCGACGAGCGCCTCTCGCGGCAGGCCTACGCCTCTTCCGACTTCCTGCTGATGCCGTCGCGCTTCGAGCCCTGCGGGCTGCCGCAGATGATCGGCGCGATCTACGGCTCGCTGCCGGTGGTGCATGACACGGGCGGGCTGCACGACACCGTCGAGCACCTCGACCTGGCGGCCGGAACGGGCAACGGCTTCGTCTTCCGCCACTACAACAGCGCGGGCCTCGCCTGGGCCATCGGCGAGGCGATGCGCTTCTGGGAGGCGCCGGCCGACATCCGCACGCGGCAGGTGGCGCGCGTCATGCGCGACGGCAAGGCGCGCTTCAACCACAACGTGTGCGCCCGGCGCTACATCGCGATCTACGAGAAGATGCTGCGGCGCGACCTGGTCAAGCCCTTCTAGCCCGCCATGAACACGCAGCGCCCGACACTCCTGGCGGACGATCCCTACCTGGCGCCATACCTGGATGTGATCCGGCGGCGGCAGGCGCTAAAGGAGCGGCGCCGCCAGGCGCTGGCGGCGGGGCCGGGCTCGCTGGGCGAGTTTGCCAACGCGCACGAGTACTACGGGCTGAAGCGCCTCCCGGACCGCTGGGTCTTCCGCGAGTGGGCGCCCAACGCCACCGGCATCTGCCTGGTCGGCGACTTCAGCGGCTGGCGGGCGGAGCCGGAATTCGCGCTGCGGCGGCTGCCCGGCCGTCCGGTCTGGGAGGGCTCGTGCCCCCTGGAGCGCATCGCCCATGGCCAGCGCTACCACCTGCTGGTCTCCTGGAACGGCGGCCAGGGCGAGCGCATCCCGGCCTACGCGCGCCGCGTCGTCCAGGATCCCGCGACGAGCCTCTTCTCGGCGCAGGTCTGGAGCCCTCCCGAGCCCTATGTCTGGAAGCATCCGGAGTGGCGCGTGCCGGCGCGGGCGCCGCTGATCTACGAGGCCCACGTCGGCATGGCGCAGGAGCGCGCGGGCATCGGCACCTACGACGAGTTCCGGCGGCTGGTGCTGCCGCGCATCGCCGCAGGCGGCTACAACACGCTTCAGCTCATGGCGGTCATGGAGCATCCCTACTACGGCTCGTTCGGCTACCATGTGGGCAGCTTCTTCGCCGCCTGCTCGCGCTTCGGCACGCCGGAGGAGCTCAAGGCGCTGGTCGACGACGCCCACGCGGCCGGGATCGCGGT
>CAYPJN010000498.1:0-2245 GCA_964411055.1 uncultured Lentisphaerales bacterium
CGACGCCAGCGTGATGATCTGCCGCTGCTCGTCCGTGAAGGTTATCGCGCCGCCGCTATCCATGTGCGCTCCGTTGCCTCCGCCGCGGCGTCCGCGGAGCGCGCGAAACGCGGGGAACCACCGCGACCAGGATTTCAGGGCGAAGAACATCCCGCCGATTGCCACATAACTCAAGCATCAGCCGTTGCGGCCAATGAACTTTGGACATGGTATGTTGGATCCGCGTGATAGTCAATGATCCATCGTCCTCGTCCTCGATTCCCCTTTTTCACCACGAAGAGCACGAAGGGGGAGCGGGGAGATAAAGCGTTCTTCTCCACTCGGCGGGCGCGAGTGGGGCCGGACGTCCCGGACGGCCAGTATGGATCAGCACATCGCGGTCCGGGACGTCCCGCGCCACTGTAGAGGCACATGCAAAACCTCCGGTTTGTGCAAGCGCCTCAAGGGCAGGCAGGAATGCCCGCCCCACCTTTCCTCACCTGGGCGGGACGATTTTCCAACGCTCAACGCTCAACGCTGAACGCTCATCTATCGGATAAGAATAATTAAGGCGTGCGCTCCCGCGGCCTCGTAGGCTCCCATGTCGACCGTGCCGGATTGGACACGTTTGTCTCCCGCCAAATCGGTGACGCCGGGCATACGCATCCACGGCAGATCGAGGCCGGCATTGAGCGCGGGACTGACGCCAGGCGCCAGACGGGTGCCGTTTTGCAGCGTGAAGTCCATCGCCGCCGGATCGCGGAAGAACGGGTCGGCACTGATGCACCCCGCCACGCCGTCCATCGTCGCGTCGTTGAAGAGCGACCAGCCGACATTGAGCAGGTGGCCAGAACCATCTACCGGCAGGTTGCTCAGGTCGCCCGCCGCATGCCCCCAAACGATACTGTTCGTGATCGACAACGTGCCGGCGGCATACCGGACGCCGACGGCCGTGGCCTCGTTGAAATCGTTGGAGACGACGGTGCAGCTCTCCAGATGGGTCTTGGCCGCGGTCTCGCGCGAGTAGATGCCGCCGCTGGGATCGTTCTCCGTCCGGCTGGTCGTGTTTCCCGCAATCAGCACGTTGCGCAGCCGCGCCGTGCCGCCGACATTGGCGATGCCGCCGCCGCGCGTCCAGCACGCATAGGCGCCTTGCAAAGCGCTGTTGTTCGTCACGACCGACTCCGCGATGTCGAGGACGGCGCTGGCGCCGACGTAGATGCCGCCGCCATCGGCACCGCGGTTGTAGGGCGCCGCCGTGTTCTTGTTGTTGCCCTGGGCGACGTTGCTGGCGATCGTCGAATTCCGGATCGTCATCGTTCCGCCGGAAACCCGCACTCCTCCGCCAGGCCCGTAGTAGTTGTCAAGCCCTCCGGACACGATCTTGTTGCCGAGGACGAGGCAGTTGGTGATGACCGCGGTGCCGCTGGCCAGAAAAACACCCGCGCCGCCGTCTGTCGTGTTTCCCGCGGCGGGAAGCAGGTTGTTGGTGATGATGCAGTTCTCCAGCCAGGCCGATTGCGTGGCACCGGAGAGGTACACCCCGCCACCTTGGATGTAGGATCCGCCCGTGATCGTGACCCCCTCCACGACGATGTCGGGGGAGTTCTGGATCCGCAACACGCTGGCCGAGCCGCTGCTGCGCTTGAGGATCGTCGGCCATTGCGCAGGATCGCGATCGCCGGGCGTGGCGCCGCCGGCCTGGTAGCCGCCTTCGACCCTCAGATTGCTCTTCGCGTCGACGAGGTACACGTAGCTCAACGCGAAACCCGGCGCAGCAGCAAATGTCTCGCCGGCCAGTCGGATGGTGTCCCCGGATTCAGCCGAGGCAAACGCGACCGTCGGATCGCTGTAGGCGGTGGCCCAGGTCGAGGCGTCGGTGTTGTCGCCCGACGACGAGACGTAGATCGTCGCGTTGACTGGTAGCATGCTGAAGGACGACACGCCGGACCAAGCCGTGCCCGCGCCGTTGGCGGCGCTGACGCGGTACTCGTAGGTCAAACCGGAGACGAGGCCGCTGACCGGCCAGATGAACGTCCCCTCCTCGCGCATGCCCGCGGGTACCGTGCTGGTTGCAGTCGTCCCGGACTCCCAGTAGTGGAAGGCGACATCGGGAAGCTGCCCGCCGTCGTCGGTCAGCGTGGCGCCGAGGTTCGCGACGCTGTGGCTGCGGAACCCCACGCCCGGATTCGACACCGCAGGCAGCGTCGCGGAGACGGTCGGCGTCTTCGACGCGACGCCGGTGTTGCCGTAGGCACCCATGTTG
>CAYPJN010000499.1:0-2229 GCA_964411055.1 uncultured Lentisphaerales bacterium
GTCTTGAAGAAGACATCCACGACCTCGGGGAAGAGGTCGGCCACGCAGGTCACCCCGGGGCTGATGCTGTTGACGCGGATGCCGTGCCGGATCAGCTCCGCCGCCGCGGCGCGGGTCATATGGATGATCCCGGCCTTCGAGACGCTGTAGGGCAGTTGCGGATCGGGCCAGACGATGTGTCCGCAGATGGAGCCGGTGTTGATGATCTTGCCGTAGCCGTTGGGCCGCATCGCCCGCGCCTCGGCGCGGATGCAGGCCCAGGTGCCGGTCAGGTTCACCGCCATCTGGCGCTCCCACTCCGCGTCGGTCACCTCCGTCAGCGGCTTGATGGGGATCGAGATGCCGGCATTGTTGACGGCGATGTCGAGGCGCCCGAAGGCCTCCACGACCTCGGCCACCAGGCGGTCGGGATCCCCGGCGCGGCTGATGTCGGCCGCCACCGACAGCGTCCGGCGCCCCGTGGCGGCGGCGAGGTCGGCGGCGGACGCCGCGGCGAGGTCGGCCAGGCAGTCGACAACCGCCACGTCGGCCCCCGCCTCGGCCAGCGCAGTGGCAAAGGCCTTGCCGATGCCGCGGCCGGCCCCGGTCACCAGCGCCTTGCGGCCGTCAAGCCGGAACCGTTCCAGTATGGCCATGGGTTTCTTCCTTCGTTCTCCTCAACCGGCGTCCGGCGGCCGCCAGGCCGCCCAAAAGGCCCAGCATGACGACAATCTCCGCGTCGGCAAAGTTGTACTCGACCGCGCCGTTTAGGAACAGGGCCAGAATCATCCAGAAGAGCGGCTGCGGCGCGTCGCCAGACGCCAGCGCATCGCGCAGCATGAAGCCCATCCAGACCAGGTAGAGGGCCAGTCCGGCCCATCCGAGCGAGACGGCCATCTCCACGAAATTGGAATGCAGGTGGTCGCGGTCGCGCTCGATCTGGGGTGCGATCTGGCGCATGCGCTCGCTGGTCATCGCCCGGAAGCCGATGCCCCAGGGATGTTCCTTGAGCAGTACCGGGGCGACCTCGGTCCACATCGCCAGGCGACCGCCGGAAACGGTGGTGAACTCCTTCCGTAGTCCCGCCAGGCGCTGGCGCACCGGCGTCACGCCCGCAGCCAGGGCCGCCAGCAGGACGATGGCCGGCAGCAGCCAGCGCCACCGCAGCAGGCGCCGCCCTCCCAGAACGAGCAGCACGAGGGCCGTGCTAAACCACGAGCCGCGCTTCATCACCAGGATCTCGGCGGCGGCCAGCAAACCGATGAGCATCGGCCAAAGCCGGAAGCGCAGGCTCCAGGAACGCGCTTCGCCGCCATCCTCGGCTGGCTCGCTATTGGCCGCCAGAGTCAGCCGCCGCGTCCTCAGGCGCGCCAGCGCGCCGCTTCCCATGACCAGGGCGACGGCCCCTACCAGCCCGACCATCAGCCGCTGCCCGTCGACCAGGTTTCCCTGGTGGATCAGCTCCTGCGCAAAAGTGAAGTGTGCCTGCATGCGGGTGCCGTCGAAACGCCCTGTTATGGCCAGGGCATCAAGCGGATTGCGGATGCAGACGTGCGCGGCCTGGACGGCGAGGCCGTAGATCAGCGCCCGCAGCACCTGCCAGAGGCGCCCGCGCGAATCGACGACCGAGGCGGCGACCGGCAGGCCCATGAACCAGACCAGCTTGTCGAGTTTGCCCAGCCCTTTCGCGGGGTTTATGCCGTGCGCCGTGACCACCACCGCCAGCGCGGCCAGGGCCAGCCAGAGCCAGCCGGTCAGCGGCATGCGCAGGCGGCGCCGGCCGCGCGCCGCGTCCACGGCGAGGCACACGGCGGCCGCCAACAGTCCCAGGCGCCCCAGCGGCAGGGAGAAGCCCATACAGAAGGCCGAGGCCGTCAGGCACCACAAGGCCCGTGTGTTGCTTTTCTCGCCGGTCATGCGCACAGCATAGCATTCCCGGCGCGCCGCTTCAACGCAAGCGTCTCGTAAGCGTCTCACTCGGGAAAATCGGCCGGGGGATGGGAAAGCGGCAGGCTGAGCGCGGGAACCCGCTGCCGGCATGGTGGGGCCGGATCTCCGAGACGGCCAGTCTCGACTGCGGGCTCGCGGTCCCGGAGGTCCCGCGCCACCAGATCACACACAACCTGGTGTCTTTATTCGACTGGAGAATGTTTCGTTGCCGACGACAGTGGTATCCCCAAGTCGCTCAACTTTAAGCTGTCCGTCCGACCCACAAGCGTGAAACGGGTGGTTCGCTCCACCAGCGTCACC
>CAYPJN010000500.1:0-2225 GCA_964411055.1 uncultured Lentisphaerales bacterium
GCAGGATGATGGGCACGGCGACGCCCAGCAGCCCCAGCAGCAGCCATGGATGCAGGAAGAGCATGCCGGATTACCTTGGCGTGTGGCGCGCGCGCAGGTACTCGGCCAGGGTCTGGTCGAAGGGGCGCCGGGTGTTGAGCGGCACGTAGTCGATCTTGAGGCGGCCGCACTCGGCGGCGATCTCGCGGAGGAAGACGCGCACGCGCTCGAGGTAGCTCGCGCGGATCGAGCGCGGGTCGAGGTTGACGCGCTCGCCGGCGCGCTCCAGGTTGCGGAACTCGGTGAAGCTGGCGAAGGGGAAGCGCAGCTCCTCGTCGGCCATGATGTGCATCAGCAGCACCTCGTGACGGCGGTGGCGGAAGTGGTGCAGGGCCTCGGTCAGACGGCGGGGGTCGTCGAAGAGGTCGCTAAGGATGATCACCAGCCCGCGGCGCGGGATGCGCTCGGCGATGTCGTGGAACACATCGGCCAGGCCCGTCTCGCCGCCCGGCGCGGTGCGGTCGATCTCCTCCAGCAGCAGCCGCACCTGGCTGGGCCGCGCGCGGGCGGGCAGGTAGACGCGTGGGCGCGTGTCGAAGGCCACCAGCCCGACCGCGTCCTGCTGGCCGATGAGCAGGTAGGTCAGGGCGGCGGCCAGGTATTGCGCGTAGGCGAACTTGGAGAGCGGGCGCCCGTCGCGCGCCGCCGCCGCCTCGCCGCGGTAGGCCATCGAGCCCGAGGCGTCCAGCAGCACGGTGGCGCGCAGGTTGGTCTCCTCGATGTACTGCTTGACGTAGAGCCTGTCCGTGCGGGCGAGCACGCGCCAGTCGAGGTTGCGCAGGTCGTCGCCCGCCGCGTAGGCGCGGTGCTCGGCGAACTCGACCGAGAAACCCTTGTGCGGGCTCTTGTGGCGTCCGGTGACGAACCCCTCCATGGGCCCGCGCGCCAGCAACTCGAGGCGCCCGATGGCGCGCACGCTCTCCGGCGGCAGCAGCCGCATGTAGGCCGGTGTGGGCATGGATGTCGGCCTCAGACCTGGATGTCTTCCGCGGGACGCATTTTTTCCAGCAGTTGCCTGACGATGTTGTCGCTGGTGACGCCGGCCGCCTCGGCGTTGAACGTCGTCAGCACGCGGTGGCGCAGCACCGGCGGGGCCACCGCGGCGACGTCGGATGTCGTCGCGTGGTAGCGGCCATGGAGCACGGCGCGCGCCTTGGCGGCGGTGATCAGGTAGATGCCCGCGCGCGGACCGGCGCCCCAGGCCACCATCTCGCGGACGAAGTCCGGGGCCCCCTCGGCCTTGGGGCGCGTGGCGCGCGCCAGGTCGTTGGCGAAGGCGATGACGTGGTCGGCCACCGGCACGCGGCGGATAGCCTGCTGCAGCGCGAGCACCTGGTCGGCGTCGAGGATTGCCTCCAGCGGCGGTTCCTGCATGGAGGTTACCTGTCGGATGATCCGCGCCTCCTCGTCGCGCGACGGGTAGTCCACGACGATGTTGAACATGAAGCGGTCGAGCTGCGCCTCGGGCAGGGGATAGGTGCCCTCCTGCTCGATCGGGTTCTGCGTGGCCAGGACGAAGAAGGGCTCGGGAAGCGGATAGGTCTGGTCGCCGACGGTGACATGGTGCTCCTGCATGGCCTCGAGCAGTGCAGCCTGCGTCTTGGGCGGCGTGCGGTTGATCTCGTCGGCCAGCAGCAGGTTGGCGAAGACCGGCCCGCGGACAAAGCGGAACTCGCGCCGTCCGGTGGCGCGGTCCTCGTGCAGGACATCACTGCCGGTGATGTCCGAGGGCATCAGGTCGGGCGTGAACTGGATGCGCTTGAAGACCAGCGCCAGCACGCGGGCGATGGTGCTGACGAGCAGGGTCTTGGCCAGGCCGGGCACGCCGACAAGCAGCGCGTGGCCGCGGCTGAAGATCGCCATGAGCACCTCATCGATGACGCCCTCCTGGCCGATGACCACGCGCCCGAGCTGCTCCTTCATCTTGAGATAGGCCTCGTGGATCGCGCGGATGCGCGCGAGGTCATCCTGCGTGGCGGCCGGGGTTTCGGGCATATTGGTATTCATTGCGTCTCCCAAGCAGTGGCGGCAAAGCCAGAGAAATACAATTTGTTTAAGCAAGTGCTATGCCAGCATTCGGCGTAATGCGTTGATCGTTCGGTATTCAGCGTTCAAACGTTCAAACGTGTGGTTTCCTCCCGAAGTTGGTATCCTGCCGCCGATGCGCATATCAGTAGTCACTCCGA
>CAYPJN010000501.1:0-2223 GCA_964411055.1 uncultured Lentisphaerales bacterium
GTGGGTGTTGTCGCGCGGGATTACCTGGCGCTTGAAGACCTGTGCCAGGTACCACGCCAGGCGCGCATTCCCCTGCAGATCGGATTTGATCTGGCGGCCGGCGAGATCGAGCGGATTGCCTGGCAAGTGCGCGCGTTGTTTGGTGTCGGGCAAGCTGTGGTATTCGACCATTTCGAGCTTTTCGAGAACCATGGATTGCGCGTGGTGCTGATGCCGCTGGGGGGCAAGTTGCCGGGGCTGGCGTACTACGACTCCGCGAACTGTAACGTCTTCATTGCGATAGGCGACGCGCAGAATCCCGAGCGGCAGATCTTTACGCTGGTCTACAGTCTGGGACGCATCCTGATCCACAACCGTTCCGGTAGTGGGAAGGAGGCGCCGCAGGGCAGGGAGGCGCGTCACGACAAGGCGGCGCGTCGCTTTGCTGCCGCCTTTCTGATGCCGGAAGAGGCGGTGCGCACGAGTGTCCGCCAAACGGGGGTGCGTCCCGACGAGTGGGATTTCGCGCTGCTGTTGCGTCTCAAGCATCGTTTCGGGGTGTCGGCCCAGTCCTTCAACTACCGGTTGTTGGAACTTGACCTGATCGCCCCCGAGCGCCAGGCGGAATTCCGCGCCGTCATTGGCGAGCATTATGGGGCGAACGGCTATGCCGAGCCAGGCGAGAGCCGGCGCATCCTCTCGCCCAACGGCCGCCTCGGCGACCTGCTACACACCGCGCTGGCCCGCGGCGACCCCGAAGCCCGCGAGATCGCGGAGCGGTTGAAGAAAGGCAAAGTGAGAATGCCATGAGGCGCGCGGCATGAGCCGCACCATCGACACTTGAAAGTGGAAGCGAAAAATGTCACCGATACCGAAACACCGTCTTGCACCAAGCACGCCGATACCGGCGGTTCCCTTTCGGTATTGTGCCGCTAAGACGACAGCCGCTGGACTGCCGGGAACCAGTGTGGAGGAGCATTGCATCTTTACGGGAAGAGTAGCCGAAGCGTTGTTTGCGCTGCTTCCGGAAAGCGTCAGGCATCTTCTTCCTCCGGCAGCAGGCCTGGCGGTCAGCCTCCACGATGTCGGCAAGGTGTCGCCAGGCTATGAACTGCAGTATTTTCGTGATTCGGTCGTACGTGAACATGCGCCGGAATTGTGCGATCGGACTTCATTCTGCGCGCGTCATGCCAGCATCAGCGCCGCGGCCATTGATCGCTGGTTGGGCCTGCCTACGATGTCCACACCGCTCGCGATCGCGGCGGCCGCCCATCACGGCGTACTCGACCGGGGCTATCCGCCGGATCAGGCTGAAGTCTTGGGAGGCGCCGCTTGGGCCGACGAGCGCCGAAAGTTGATCGAAGCGCTGATCAGGAAGTTCGGTGGGTCGTTGTCGGATGCCTCGCATGCCAATGCCTGGTTGCTGGCCGGTCTGACCAGTGTTGCGGATTGGATCGGTTCTGACGAACAGTTCTTCCCTGCCGATGGCCCGCCCGTGATCGATGGCGACCCGGCCCGAACGGCCTGCCACGCCATTGAGGAGTGCGGCTTTCACCCTGTCGAAATCAAAAAGGAACTGACGTTCGAGGAAATTTTCGGATTCCAGCCGCGGCCCGCTCAGCAGATATTCTTCGAGAGCATCGCGAAACACGGCGTCTATGTTCTTGAAGCGCCGATGGGCATCGGCAAGACCGAGGCGGCGCTTTATGCGGCCTACCGCCTGTTGCAGGCCGGCCACAACCATGGCATCTATTTTGCACTCCCGACACGACTGACCAGCGACCGCATCCACGAGCGTGTCGCCGCCTTTCTTGCAAAGATCACTGCGACTCCTATGGCTCCAAGGCTTGCCCACGGCATGGCTTGGCTCTCCGCCTACCGGAACGGCGGCGAGGAGATGGCCGCGGGCGAAGCGTGGTTCAATCCCGCCAAACGAGCCCTGCTCTATCCCTACGCCGTAGGCACTATCGATCAAGCCTTGCTGAGCGTGCTCAACGTCAGACACGGCTTTGTCCGTCTATACGGATTGGCCGGCAAGGTCGTGATTCTCGACGAAGTACACAGCTACGACATGTATACCGGCACGCTGCTCGATGAACTCGTCGGCCGCCTTCAACAAATCGGCTGCACGGTCATCATCCTCTCGGCGACCCTGACCGGACGGCGCCGTGCGCAGTTGACGCCGTCGTTTCGGAGCCTCACCGATGAAGCTGCCTATCCGTTGATGGCGGGTGCGCTCCCCGA
>CAYPJN010000502.1:0-2218 GCA_964411055.1 uncultured Lentisphaerales bacterium
AGCCGGCCGCGCAGTCCGTCGCGGATCACGGCGGGATTGGGTCCGTCCAGCGCGAAGAGATACCCTTGCGCCAGCCGTTCAATCTCGCGCGGTTCAAGGCGCGCGTCGAATCGGCTCCGCTCGGTCGCGCCGCTGAACAACTCGGTCTCCCCCCGGGTCACTTGAACCAGTTCCCGCTGGCCCTCCAGCAGCATCGCCTCGCTGAAATTGAAGGTCTTGGCGACATCCTCGGCCAGACCGTTGTAGTCTGTCGGCAGCACGTGGGTCTTGAGGAAGCGCGGCACGTCCGCGCGAAGGCGGTAGACCACGCGTGCGGTGGCGGACGGACGCGCCTTGTGGTCCGTCATTGATCGAACGGTCTCCGGCTCACACGTGGCCGGCACGGCGGCGCCGACCGGTGCGAACCCGGGCAGCAGGGGCCCATCGCCGGCAAGGGGCGGAAGGGTCGCGGCCCCATCCGTCAGCCACCGGGCCACGCTCGCCTCCGAGGGCGCGTCGCCCTCCAGGCCGTGCAGCAGCGACGGCCCCTCGGGGCCGACGCGCTGGATCGTGTAGCGTTCGCCGATCTTCACCGCCACGACGGCGGGCGCGCCGGCGCCTGCCAGGTCGCCGCGCACCTGATCCATCGTCCGCGCCGCCTCCACCAGACCCTCCTGGCTCTCCGCGTCGGCCAGGAAGACGTAGCCGAAATCGAGGAGCGCCGGGAGATCCGGCCTCCCCTGCAACCGCTGGTGAACCCGCAGGATGCGGCCGCAGACCTGGATGCCGAAATCGGTCTTGCGCGAGGAGCGGCTCGACACGAGCACGAAGGCCCGCGGCGCGTCGAAGCCCAGTGCCACCTTCATCTTGAAGACCAGCACCTCCTTGCTTTCGTCATGGGCGACCGCCAGCACGTCGGGATCGGGTTCCTGCGCGGTATGCACGGCGATCGCCCGCTCGGGCACGCCGATCTCGATCAGCTTGCGCCGCACGCGCGCCTCGTCGTCCCGCTTCCCGCCGGTCTGCACCTGCACCAGCATCAGCGGCACGATCGGAATGCCCGCCCGCGCCAGGGCGGAACGGATTTCCCCATGCACCCGCCAGCCGTCGGCCAGCGCCGTCTTCTCGTAGTCGACGATCCGCTCCACCGAGGCGTCGGCCAGGTACGCGACGGCCTTGATGCCGCGCTTGACCAGCCCCATGCCGACGGCCTGCTCGCGCGTCAACACCACGCGTCCGGGCGTCGGCCGGCCCAGCTCGCGCGCGAAGGCCTGCATCTCGTCTTCGTCCGGCGTGGCCGTGACCAGCAGCGTGTAGTCGGGCGCAAGCACGTCGCGGAACAGCGCCAGTGCCTGGGTCTGCTTCTTGAAACTGTGGTGCGCCTCGTCCACCACCACGCCGATGCGCATTCCCCGCTCCCGCAGCAGCGGCACGAAGGCGTCCAGCGACGGCAGCGACTCGTGCTTCTGCCGGATCTTGCGCCCTTCGGCGTCGGAGGCCGCCACCGCGGCCCAGGTCGTGACGTAGAGGTCGCCGCCGCGCGCCTGGCCGGGATCGCGGTCCATGCGCAGGTCGCGCACACGCAGCCCCTTGAACTGGCTCCGCAGGAAACGCCCGCTCTGCGTGACCAGCCCCTTGAAGGGGGCGAACCAGAACCAGACCACCGCCTCCTCGGCGCTGAAGCGCTCCGCGATCGTCCCGGCCATGAGCGTCTTGCCCGCACCCGTCGGTGCCTCGAGCATCACGCACGCCGACTCGCGCGCCGTCGCGCGGTCGGCATCGGTGACGTCCAGGCGCAGCAGGTCGCGCGTCTGGAGAAAGCACTCCAGCACCCGCCCCACGGCCGCGTCCTGGTGGAACTTGAGCGCGATCATGGCGTCGCCTCCAGCCCGAAGCGGGCCGCGATCGTGGCGGGAACCGGCAGGATTTCCGCGTCGGGCAGGCCCAGCCGCTGCCGCAGGGCCGAGGGTTGATGGGTATAGACGGTGGCGGGCGGCGCCTCCGCCCGCGTCAGGAACCGCCGCAGCCCCGCCGTGATGGCGGGCGCGACGCGCGGCAGGTAGGCGACACCCGCGGACGCCGTCTCCGCCGCGTACCAGCCCTCGCCGACCGCCGCGTTGGCGGGAACGACGCCGAGGTGGAACAGCGCCACCGCCAGCCACACCTGCTCCGGCGCGAGATCCGCCAGCCGCTCCAGCGGCACCCGCCGCGCCCGCAGGTAGGCAAAGCCCCCGCCCAG
>CAYPJN010000503.1:0-2214 GCA_964411055.1 uncultured Lentisphaerales bacterium
TGACGATGCAGCCACGTTTTTCGCCTACGTCTTCTGCGTTCCCGACGGGGAAGAGCGAAAGGCCAAGGAGGCGGTTCGGGCTGTAATCCGGAAGAGTCTGGACGGGCATGAGTGGGATGTGATTCCCGCGATCAAGAGCCTGGGCACGACCCGGCTTCACTACCCGCAATACCTCCGTTCGCACCCGGCTGAACCGGTGGTCACGAATGCGCACGTGTTCGAGGTCGTCGAGGCGCTGTGTGCCGATACCGCCTGTCATTTAGCCGGTCTGGACGAGTCGCTTGATCAGGAAGATGTCGATCCCGGTTTCTCCTACCAGATGCCCGTCGATTTGAACAACCATGAAAGTCAATTTAGAATCGCCGCCTGAGTGCATCCTCGCGGACTACAGGATTGCCGCGTTCCAGTTGCTGACGAAGCCCCGAAATCCGGCTCCGAGCGCTCTGGATGTGGAATGTTTGTTTTGTCCTGAAAAGGGCACGGACGAGCGCTATGTCGTCAGGCTAAACGTCATGTATGCTGGTCGGGGGAGAACCAGATTTTCCTTGCGCGTTTTCGTGAACGGCTATTTTCATTGGCGGGGCGGTTACCGGCAAAAAGAGGGGAACGCCTTTCTCGCCTGGGTCAACGGCGGAACCATCCTGTACGGGCTAGTCCGGGCAACCGTTGCCGAATTGACCGCCTCCAGCGAATGCGGGCGCATCTTGCTCCCCACCGTGATGATGGTTGACATCGTCCGGGCGCAAATCAACGCGGCAATGGAGTCCAAAGGCGAAGGGAATTCGACCGCGTCGAGTTCGGGGAAATAGACGGGCCAAATTCAGGGATTGACGGCTAAGGCCTGGGGGCTGGAGCTCATCGCCCCAGGCGCAGGAGCGGCCAGATGCCGTGGAAGTCGTCAGTCCAGGGGCGAATGTCGGCGATGCGGTCCGGCTCGACGAAAACGCCGTTCTCCCCGGCGTCGAAGGCCAGCGGCGCGGGGGAGAGGAAAACCCAGGTGGAGGACAAGATCATTCCCTGCCCCTGCGAGACGTGGGCCGCGAAGTTCCAGCCCAGCGCCTTCGCCGCCGCCTTCGCGACCGGGAGCAGGTCGATGTACCGGTTCGTCACGTTCACCGCCACGACGCCGTTCTCCCGCAAATGCGCCTGGTAGAGGCGGAAAGCCTCCTCCGTCAGCAGATGCGTGGGGATCGCGTCGCTGGAGAAGGCGTCGCCCACGATCAGATCGTAACCTTGCGAGCCGTCGGCCTCCAGCTCCCGGGCCATCGAGAGCCGCGCGTCGCCCGGAACGTGCTCCACGCGCGCCTGCGTGTCGCGCAGAAAAGTGAACCAGGCCGTGTTCGTGGCCGCGTCCAGAACCAAGGGGGCGATTTCGTAGTAGCGGTATGTGTCGCCCGGCCTGCCGTAGGCGGTCAGCGTGCCGATGCCGAGCCCGATCACCCCGACCTTTCTCGCCGGAGCCCGGCCGCTCGCCTGGAGGAACCGGCCGATCCCCGAGCGCTCTGAAAAGTAGGAAATCGGAATGATGGCCGCCCGCCCGTCCGCGGTCCACATCTGCGAGCCGTGCGACGTGTTGCCGTGGCAGAGGTTGTGGAAGCGCAGCGGCTGGCCGCGCGCTCCCACGCCCTCCAGCCTGCGGATCGTGATCGAGCCGTAGAAGTCGCGCTTCTGCCACACGGCGGGTTCCGCCGTCTTTCCGCCGTAGGCGCCGGCGAGAACGGCCGCCGCCGTCGCCGCGGGCCCGAGTAGGGCGCGGGTCGGGAGCCGCCGCCCCGGCGCGCGATCCCGCGCCAGGAGCCACGCGAAGAGCAGCGAGGCGGCCGCGAGCGCGATCGGATATTCCGGCGTGCCGCTGAAGACCAGCGGTGCCGCCACGCTGCAGAACACGCCCGCCGCCGCGCCGCCGATCGACAGCATCAGATAGAAGCGTGGCAGCCTGCGCTGCGCCGGCCGCAGTTTGTACTGCCAGGCGTTGATCGCCACGCACCCGAGCAGGAGCAGCAGGACGCAGGAGACGATCTGCCAGACCGAGCCGAGCCCCCGTTTCGCCGCGACCCCCGTCGCCAGATACGCCTCGACGGGGATGAACGCGAGCGTTGCCGTCGTGATGGCCGGAAGCCACTTGACCGCCGTCGTCGAAAACCCGAGCGTGAAGGAGAGCAGGTAGAGCCCGAGTAGCAGCGCCCAGAGCAGGGGGACCGGGGGGATGTCGAT
>CAYPJN010000504.1:0-2209 GCA_964411055.1 uncultured Lentisphaerales bacterium
GCCAACACGATCATCATCCACCGCGCCGACCGCTTCGGCCTGGCCGACCTCTACCAGCTTCGGGGGCGCGTCGGGCGCTCATCGAAGCGCGGTTTCGCCTACCTGCTGCTGCCCCCGCAGGGTGTCACGGACGAGGAGGCGCGCCAGCGTATCGGCGCCCTGCAGCGCCATGGAGGACTCGGCGACGGCCTGCATTTGGCGCTCCGCGACCTGGAGATCCGCGGCGCCGGCAACATGCTCGGCGCCGAACAGAGCGGCCACATCTCTGCCGTCGGCTTCAGCCTCTACTGCCAGCTCCTGCGCCGCACCGTGGCGCGGATGCAGGGCCGGAACCCGCCGCCGCTGATTGACGTCGAACTGGCGCTCGATTTCCTGGAGCTCTCGCCCGGGCAAGGCGCGCCCGGAAGTTCGGCCTGCCTGCCCTACCGCTACGTGGAGGACGAGAACCAGCGCCTCCGCGCGCACCGCGAGCTGGCCGAGGCCGTCAGCGTTGCCGAGGTCCGCGCCCTGCGCGACGCCCTGGCGGACCGTTTCGGCAAGCCGCCCCCGGAGGCCGTGCGCCTTTTCCGGATGGCCGAGTTGCGCATCCTGGCGGCGCGGCGCGGCCTGGCGCGCGTGGAGACACGCGGGGAGCGGGTCTACCTGATCCGCCGCAACCAGCAACCGGTGGTGCTGGCGGACGGCAAGCTCCCGCGGCTACGCGGGCGCACACCCGACCAGCAGCTCACGACGCTCATCCGCCTGGTCACGCGACTGCCGGAGCTCACGCCCCCCGCGGTCCGTCGAGGATCTCTAGGAGAACGCCAGGGACATCGGTCATGATTCCGGGAATTCGCCTGTCGATCAACTCGGACATGGTTTCGGGAGCTTATGCATACCCGCGAGCCAGCGGCCAGCTATGTGTTTGGCATAGTCAATTACCTCGCCGGAAGAAGACCACAACCACATCCGCCGTGTCCATGCACCGAACGTGGAGCACTTGTGGCGGCGCGAAGCAAAGCCATCAAGTGCCTTCGGATGTTCGGCTCCCCGGTTCTACAGATCCGCGACGGGTATCCGCTGGAAGAAGATCCGCTCCCCGGAGCCGGCGGGTGGCCCGGATTCCCAAACGAGGTAAACCTGGTCGTTGCCAGCCTCGTGGAACGCGTCGGGGTACATCGCAACCGTTGGTGCGGCCACAAGGGTTGTCCTTGTGCACCAAGTCCTCAAACCGTCGTCGCTCACCCACATCTCCAGCGGTGTGCGGTATCCATGAGATGCCCCCGGGCTGGTGTCGTCGTAGTCCTTCTCGTTCGGATTGTGGAACAGCACGATTCTCCCGTCAGAGAGATTGACGATGCGCGGCTGACTGCCCGGGTTAGGAATGTCCGTGATCCGCAGTTCGGACCAGGTCCGGCCGCCATCCTCCGAATCAGACCGCCAGAGCCGATTGCTCATGTCCCCGCGGATCAGCATGGCCAGTCGGCTATCCGAGACGACGGCAATCGTCGGCTCGAAGATCGGCTGGCTGGGAAGCTCGGCGCCGGGCGTCTCTCTGCAGATGCGCCCGTAACGCGAGAACCGGGTAAAGTCCCCATTCGGTTCCACGACGCCGACGCAGTAGGTGTTGTTCTGGGCCACTCCGCCCCAACCGAAGTTCCCGTAGCGGTGGTTGAGTGCCTTTGTGCTCTGCCACGTGTCCGGGTCGAAGTCACCTATCGGCTCCAGCCACGCGGCGGGAAGCAGGTTCCTGCCATCGGGCAGCTTTGTACCGTTCCGAATGTCCACGCCGCGCTCGGTGATCCAGGGATCGTCAATCACATGATCACGTGAGAACGTTCTGCCGTCTGGACCGGTGGCCACCACGTGGGTCTGTTTGCGATAGCGGTGTGCGTCAGTGGAAGACAGACAGAAGAGATAGGCCCGGCCTTCGCTTCGGAAAAGACTTGAGACCGAGCACGCACGGCCCGGCAGTTCCATGAGCACTTCAGCCCCCGACCACGATGCCCCATCGTCATCACTGCGGATTCCGGCGACGACGTTTCGCAGGGATCCGTCGGATCGGCCGCCCGTCAGGAAGGCGCAGCAAAGGGAACCGTCCGGAAGCCTCGCCAAGTACGGATCCCGGAACCAGGGGTATGCCTCATTGGCGGCGAATATCTCGCGTGGTGGTTGCGTCATGTCTCTTCCTATCCCAGTGCCGAACAAATAGCGTTTTATCCCTCGTGCA
>CAYPJN010000505.1:0-2200 GCA_964411055.1 uncultured Lentisphaerales bacterium
TCCATGGCCTCCTCGACATCGTGCGTCACGAAGATGCTGGTCACGCGGATCTCGTCGTGCAGGCGGCGCAGCCAGCGGCGCAGCTCGCGGCGCACGCCGGCATCCAGCGCCCCGAAGGGCTCGTCCAGCAGGAGCACGCGCGGCTCGACCGCCAGCGCGCGGGCGAGCGCCACGCGCTGGCGCTGCCCGCCGGAGAGCTCCGACGGCATCCGGTCGCCGAAGCCCTCGAGCTTGACCAGCGCCAGCAGCGCCTTCACCCGCCTGCGGATCTCCGCCGCCGCGGGCCGGTCGCGGCGCCGCACGCGCAGCCCGAACGCGATGTTCTCGAAGACGCTCATGTGGCGGAAGAGCGCGTAGTGCTGGAAGACAAAGCCGACCTGCCGCGCCTGCGCCGGCTGCCCGGCCGTCTCCTCGCCCCCAATGTGGATGGAGCCGGCATCGGGCGCGGCCAGGCCCGCCAGCAGCCGCAGCAGGGTCGTCTTGCCGCAGCCCGAGGGGCCGAGCAGCGCCAGCAGCTCGCCGTCGCGGACGTCTAGGCTGACGTCGTCCAGCGCCTGGAAACTGCCGAAAGCGTGGGAAAGGTGCCGGATCTCAATGTTCATGCCGTGCCGTCAGGGTCTTGACCGCGAGCGTCGCCAGTGCCAGCAGCCCCAGGAGCGAGGCCACCGCAAAGGCCGCGGCGGACTGGTATTCGTTGTAGAGAATTTCTACGTGCAGCGTCATGGTGTTTGTCAGGCCGCGGATGTGACCGGAAACCACCGAGACCGCGCCGAACTCGCCCATGGCGCGGGCGTTGCAGAGGATGACGCCGTACAGGAGCCCCTGCCGGACATTGGGCAGTGTCACGCGGCGGAAGGTCTGCCAGCCGCTGGCGCCCAGTGTCAGCGCGGCCTCCTCCTCCTCCGTGCCCTGCGACTCCATCAGCGGGATCAGCTCGCGCGCGACCAGGGGCAGGGTGACGAAGAGCGTGGCGAGGACGATGCCGGGCACGGCGAAGATCACCGGCAGCCCGCGCGCCGCCAGCCAGGGACCGAGCCAGCCCTGCAGGCCGAAGATCAGGATGTAGACCATCCCCGAAACGACGGGCGACACGGAGAAGGGCAGGTCGATGAGCGTGATCAGCAACTGGCGCCCGGGGAAGCGGAACTTGCCGATGGCCCAGGCGGCGGCGAGCCCGAAGACGACGTTCAGCGGCACGGCGATCGCCGCCGCCAGCAGCGTCAGGCGGATCGCCGCGAACGCGATGGGATCGCCGATCGCGGCAAAGTAGTGCGCGACCCCCTGCTGGAAGGCGCCGGCGAAGACGATGACCAGCGGCAGCGCGAGAAACCCCAGCAGGAAGAGCAGCGCGAGGGCCGTCAGCAGCAGGGGCGCGGGACGCATGGGACGGAAGGGATTCATCGGCGTCGGCGGCTCCAGGCCTGCAGGCTGTTGATCGTCAGCAGGAGAATGAACGAGAGGCCCAGCATCGCGACGGCGAGGGCCGTGGCGCCGGCGTAGTCGTACTGCTCCAGCCGGGTCACGATCAGCAGCGGCACGATCTCGGTGCGCAGCGGCAGGTTGCCGGAGATGAAGATCACCGAGCCGTACTCGCCGAGGCCGCGGGCGAAGGCCAGCGCGAAGCCGGTCAGCACCGCCGGCCAGAGGGCGGGGAACGTCACGCGGCGGAAGGTCTGCCAGGGCGAGGCGCCGAGCGAGGCCGCCGCCAGCTCGGCCTCGCGGTCGAGATCGGCGATCACCGGCTGCACCGTGCGCACCGTGAAGGGCAGCCCGATGAAGACGAGCGCCAGCATCACCCCGAGCGGCGTGAAGGCCACGCGGATGCCGAGCGGTTCCAGCCAGGCGCCGATCCAGCCGTGGCGCGCGAAGAGCGCGGTCAGCGCAATGCCCGCGACGGAGGTCGGCAGGGCGAATGGCAGGTCGACGAGCGCGTCGACGAGCCGGCGTCCCGGAAAGGAGTAGCGCACAAGCACCCAGGCGGCGATGAAGCCGAAGACCGCGTTGACCAGCGCCGCGCCGAAGGCGGCCGTCAAGGAGAGACGGAAGGCGGCGGCGGCGCGCGGCCCGGTGACGAGACTCCGGAAGTCGGCCCACGGAATCCCGGAGGCCTTCAGTACGGCGCCGCCCAGCGGTAGCAGCACCAGCAGCCCGAGGTAGAAGAGCGTGAAGCCGAGGGCCGGACCGAAGCCGGGCAGGAGCG
>CAYPJN010000506.1:0-859 GCA_964411055.1 uncultured Lentisphaerales bacterium
GGTTTTTGCTTCCGACATCCATGTTTCTCCAACAGGCGACGGCTCCGACGGCCTGAGCTGGGACACGGCCTTCACGAACATCCAGTCCGCCGTCGACGCGGCCGGCGCCAACGACACGATCCAGATTGCGGCCGGGCAATACGCGCTGCGCGCGCCGATCAACTTCGCCGCGAAGCTTTCGGTTGCGATGCAGGGCGCAGGCGCGGGCGATACGGTCATCCTGCCTGCCGCCTCCGCGACCACGCGCCTGCTGAATATCGCCGCGACGACGAACTGCTCGTTCTCCGGCATCACGTTCACCGGCGGACGGGCGGTCGTCGCATCGAGTCAGACCGCCTACGGTGGCTGCGCCTTCGTCTCCGACAGCGTCGGCCTACGCTTCAGCGACTGCGAAATCATCGGCAATCAGGCCGAAATTCTATCCGGGAGCGGAACCACGCCGGCTCAGGGCGGCGGCTTCTGGGTGTCCAACTCCGTCGTCGCCGTGACCGGCACGCTGTTCGAGAACAACGAGGCGATGGCGCGCAACAGCGGTCTCGCGCAAGGCGGAGCCCTCGGTGCGGATCGGTCCACGCTGTCCATCACCAACTGCATCGTCCGGCGCAACCGCGCGTCGGCGTCGAACGCCAGCGGCACGACGGAGGCCACGTTTGGCGGCGGGTTCTACCTGACGCGCACGGCGGCCGACTTGTACAACTGCCTCCTCGTCTTCAACGACACGGCGAACAGAATTCAGTGCAAGGTCGGCACCGGCGCGGCGATCTACATCTACTCCAACCCGAGTTCGCTGACGATGCGCAACTGCACGGTGGCCTTCAACAATGGCAGCCACGCCTTCTATCTGCGACAGGGGACGGGA
>CAYPJN010000506.1:877-2199 GCA_964411055.1 uncultured Lentisphaerales bacterium
TACAACTCGGTCTGCTCGGAAACGGCGAACGCGACGGCGAGCGACTGCACGGTCGGCGATCCGCTGTTCGCCCACGACTTCTATCTGGATGCCGCGAGTCCGGCCATCGACAAGGGCTCGGCCAACGCCGCCGACACCTGCCTCGCCACCTGGACAACGCAGACGGACGGCGCACTCGACACGGGCAAGGTGGATGCCGGCTACCATCACGGCGCGGCCTCGACGGGCTGGGGCGGCGAACTCTACGTCTCGCCGTCAGGCAACGACGGCAATCCCGGCACGCAGGCGCAGCCGCTGCGCTCCGTGACCAAGGCCGCGAGCCTCGCGCAGGACGGTTCGACCATCCATGTGGCGGCGGGCACGTACGACCGCGCCTCGGCTGGCGAGTCGTTTCCGCTCATGCTGACCAATCGCTATGATTTCGCCATTGTCGGCGCGGACGCCGGGACGACCGTCCTCGACAACAAAGGGGAGCAGGGCAAGTCGCTGATGATCATTGATTCCTGCAACGATCTATCGTTCTCGGGACTGACGTTCACCGGCGGCTGCTATTCCAATGCGACCACCCGCCAGGCGGGAGGCGTGGAGATCAGGCGCAGCACATCCGTCACCATGGACGCCTGCGCGGTGAGCGGAAACACGGTTCTTTTCCTGAACGGAAACGCCAACATCGGACCGGGCGGCATGCGGATCGAGCGCAGCTCGGGCGTTCTCGTGACGAGCTGCACGGTGTCGGGAAATGCCATCTCGAACACGCTCAGCGCCTCCTACGCCGCCAATGCCGGTGGCGGCGGCCTCTGGCTCTGCGGCGGATTCGTCGACGTGGTCAACACGCGCATCCAGAACAACGCGGTCCAGGCCCGCGGAACAGCGTACGGCGGCGGAATCTACACCGGGGGCGGCGCCGGCTACACTGCGGGATTCTACCTCAGAAACTGCCTGATCGCCGACAACTTTGTCGGAGGTCTCTACGGAACCTTGCACGAAAGCGGCGGCGGGGTGCGTGGTCAGACCGGGGACATTACGTTCGACCAGTGCACCATCGCGACCAATACGCACTCGGGGATCAGCACCTGGAACGGAGCGCATGTCCTGAACAACTGCATTGTCCACGGGAACGGCGACGACCTCTACGACCGGTCTGTCTATACAGTCAAGCTCGTGAACGTGCTGCTCGCATCCGGCGAGGTGGACTTTCTGGCAACCTCCACCGACGTAAGCTACGGAGACCCGCGATTCAAGGACGCTGCGCAGGAGAACTTCCATCTGCGCAGCGACTCGCCGGCCAAGGCCTTGGCGATCACCAGCGGGATCAGCTTCTC
>CAYPJN010000507.1:0-2194 GCA_964411055.1 uncultured Lentisphaerales bacterium
TCGCTGCTTTTCTGGAGCGTCGTGCTGGGCGGTTTTATGGGGCTGCTCCTGGGCATCCCACTGAGCGCTTTTGTTGTCGTTCTGGGACGCCTGCTCCGCTCCAAGTACATTCGCGAACTGGTCTAGCCGAAAGGAAAGATACCCATGCGCTGTTCTTTGCACGATTCATTGGTATGGCTCCACCCGGATTCGGAAGTCGGCAACAAGCCGTGCCATTCCGTGGCCCTCGACGTCGCCCGCGGCGGAACTGCCGTGGCCACGATTCTGGTCAACGACGCCCGTCCCGGGCGGATCGTCCGGCTGGCACTCTCGCCCGCGCCCAAGATCTGGACGGCCTACCGGCTGGTCGACGTGCCGGTCGAGCGGAACACGGGGATCGGCGCCTTCTGCGAGAAGGATGGCCAAATCAATCCGCATGTGATCCGCCGGGCGCCCTTCCGCGTCTTCGACGCCATGGAACCGGTTGATGCGGCTGAGTTCAAGGCGACCGCCGCGACGCAGGCGGTCCGCATCCATGTGCCTGTGCCCCGCACGGCCAAGCCCGGCGTCCGGCAGATGGCTTGCACCGTGACGCATGGCGACGACCATGCCGTGCTGAAGATCCAGGTGACCGTGCATTCCGCGCAGCTTCCCCCGTCTGGCTCCGCGAGCTTCCCATATACCAACTGGTACCATGTCGAAAACATGGCCTCGCGCCACGGCCTCCAACCCTGGAGCGAGGGTCACTGGCGCATGCTCCGTCGCTATGCCGACCTCATGCACCATGGTCGCCAGAACACCTTCATCATTCCGCTGGCCCACATCTTCTCCCGCACGGACAAGGGCGCGCCGGAACTCAACCGGCAGCGGCTGCGACGCTGGGTGCGCACCTTCACCGAGGCCGGCCTGCACTACATCGAGGGCGGACACTTCGGCGGCCGCACCGGGCGCGCCTGGGAGGCGCCAACCTTCAGCATCGGCCTTACCCAGTCGCTGGCTACCAGCCCCGAGGGCAACACCGACATCGCCGCGATCGCCGGCCAGCTCATGGAGGAGATCGACCGCAACGACTGGTGGGACCGCTGGATCCAGCATGTGGCCGACGAGCCCATCGCCGCCAACGCGGCGGACTACCGCATCTTCGTCGGCATGGTGCGCAAGTACATGCCCGGCGTGCCGATCCTGGACGCCACCATGGAGGAGTCGCTCGTGGGCTCCGTGGACATGTGGTGCCCGCAGGTGCAGAGCTACCAGCTCAACCGCGCGCGCTTCGAGCGGATGCAGGCGCTGGGCGACGAGGTCTGGAGCTACACCTGCTGCGCACCTGGCGGTCCCTGGCTCAACCGTCTGCTCGACATGGAACTGCTGCGCCCGGTCCTGATCGGATGGGCCTCGGCGCTCTTCAAGCTGGACGGTTTCCTCCACTGGGGATTCAACCAGTACCAGAAACAGCAGGATCCCTTCGCCACGAGCGTCATTCCCAACTGGGGCGGCGGCAGCAACTCGCTGCCGCCCGGCGACACGCATGTCGTCTATCCCGGTGCGTCGGGGCCCTGGTCAAGCGTGCGCTTCGAGGCGCACCGCGAGGGACTCGAGGACCTGGAGCTGCTGCGCCTGCTGCAGGCGCGCCGTCCGGCCCGGGCGCGGGCGCTGATGCGCCCGGTGATCCGCGGTTTCGACGACTACACCAAGGATCCCGCCGTGCTGCGCGCGGCGCGCCGCAAGCTGCTGCAGGCGGTCGGCTAGCATTTCGCCTTATCTTCGGCTTGCATTCGCCCGCGGCTTGCGCCAACATAACCCCGCGCGGCGCCTCCGTCCCTGACGGACGGAGAGTCGGACTTCCGCGAGGGCGGTTTTTCCAAGGACTAGAATCATATGGCCAAGCAGGTTTGCTGGGGAATTCTGGGTGCGGGATCGATTGCCAATGCCTTTGCCGATGGCGTGACCCGGTCACAGACGGGGCGGCTCGTAGCGGTGGGCTCGCGGACGCAGGCGAAGGCCGACGCCTTTGCCGCCAAGTGGGGCGGGATCCGGGCGCACGGCAGCTACGAGGCGCTGCTGGCCGACCCTGAAGTGCAGGCGGTCTACGTCGCCACGCCGCATCCGATGCATCCCGAATGGGCCATCAAGGCCGCCGAGGCCGGCAAGCATGTGCTGGTCGAGAAGCCGATCGCGATCAACGCCTACCTGGCGCAGACGATGCTGAACGCCGCGG
>CAYPJN010000508.1:0-2181 GCA_964411055.1 uncultured Lentisphaerales bacterium
TGAGCCCATCGGCATTCCGCCCGCTCCTCCATGCGCCCCCCGCGCGCCCCCCTGTCGCTAACCGTTTACATATTTGAAGTCCGGTGCGCGTTGCGCTACAGTTTACGGGTAAAGGCCGCGCGTAGCCCGGACATGGAAAGGTTCATCATGCAGCAAACCCCGCCCCCCGTCCTGATCAAGGCGGTCGCCCCGATCCGCATCTGCGACATCGGAGGATGGACCGACACGTGGTTTGCCGGACACGGCGCGATCTTCAACATCGCCGTCTATCCCTACGTGGAGGTGCAGATCCGGACCACCGCCCGCGCCGCGCAACCCAAGCGCGTATCGATTTCGGTCGAAAACTACGGCCAGACCTACGCCATCGACCCGGGTGCCGTCAGCTACGACAAGCACCCGCTGATCGAGGCGGCCATCGGCATGATGGAGCTACCGGCCGAGTGCGGTCTCGAAATCAACATCCACTCGTCGGCGCCGCCCGGCGCCTCGACCGGCACCTCGGCGGCGGTCTCGGTGGCGCTGATCGGGGCCTTGGACGCCCTCACGCGCGGGCGCCTGACGCCGCACGAGGTGGCGGCCATGGCGCATGCCATCGAGACCCAGAAGCTGGGCCTGCAGTGCGGCATCCAGGACCAGCTCTGCAGCGCCTACGGCGGCATCAACTACATCCAGATGCACGCCTTTCCACACGCCAGCGTCTCGCCGCTGCTGGTTCCGAACCACGTCTGGTGGGAGCTCGAACAGCGGCTGGCGGTGCTCTACATCGGCACGCCGCACAGCTCGAGCGACGTGCACCGCAAGGTCATCGCCGACCTGGGCGAGAACGCCGCGGGCGACGCGCGGCTCGAAGCGCTGCGGCAGTTGGCGGCGCGCGCCAAGGACAGCATCTACGAGGGCGACTTCGCGTCCCTCGGAGCCATCATGTCGGCCAACACCGACGTGCAGCGGCGCCTGCACCCGGAGCTGGTCTGCGCGCGTTTCGAGGAGATCATCGCCCTGGCCGCCGACTTCGGGACGCTTGGCTGGAAGGTCAACGGCGCCGGAGGCGACGGCGGTTCGATCACGCTGCTCTCCGACGGCGACATGGCCAAGAAGCGGCGCATGCTCCAGACGCTCGCGGCGCGCGGCTACCAGTCGCTGCCGCTCTATCTCTCCCGCAGCGGCCTGCGAGTCTGGACCTGTCCGGTGGCGTGATAACCCATAACTGCGAGAGTATCCCGCCTTTGCCGCCGCAACTCTCGCCGTTCAGGGGGTGTAAAACCGCCTTGCGCGCGGCGCCGTTTCTTTGTAAAGTAACGCGCGTCGTGAGGCACCCCCGTGGGCGCGGGGCGGCCCTGGCGGGCTGCGCTTCATGAAACGGGGGTTCAGGTTTCAGAAAAGCGAGGGGCACATGATATTCGGTATCCAGGATCCAGTCGTGGCGGGCGCCTACCTGCTCGCCCTGCTCGGCATGCTCGCCTGCGTGATCTACGGACTTCTCAACTGGAACCGGGGCGACGAGCCGACCAAGCCAGAGGACGTAAGCTGGGCCCGGGAGGAGAAGGAGCAGATCGAAAAGAAGCTCTGAGCGCGACCGCCACACAAGGAGTCTGGATATGGATATCTTCACTTTCGTTATCGTCATCGGCTACCTGCTGGCCATCGGCTACCTGGGCTTTCTGGGCTACCGGCAGACCAGGACCGCGGCCGACTACCTCGTGGCGGGGCGCAACGCCAACCCGGTGGTCATGGCGCTCTCGTACGGCGCGACCTTCATCAGCACCTCCGCCATCGTCGGATTCGGCGGCGCTGCGGCCAACTTCGGTATGGGCCTGCTCTGGCTGACCGTGCTCAACATCTGGATGGGCGTTTTCGTGGCCTTCGTGGTGCTGGGCAACCCCACGCGCCGCATGGGGCGCCACCTCGACGCGCACACCTTCCCGGAACTGCTCGGCAAGCGCTACGACAGCCGCTTCATGCAGGTCGCCAGCGCGCTGATCATCTTCTGCTTCATGCCGCTCTACGCCATGGCGGTGATCATCGGCGGCGCCGAGTTCATCGGCCCGATCTTCCACATCTCGTACGACGCCGCGCTCTACCTTTTCGTGGCGATCGTCGCGGCCTACGTGATCGCGGGCGGCCTCAAGGGCGTCATGCTCACGGACGCCCTCCAGGGCTCGATCATGCTGGTCGGGATGGTCG
>CAYPJN010000509.1:0-2158 GCA_964411055.1 uncultured Lentisphaerales bacterium
AACTGGAGCGGCGGATACGTGCCCGGGAGTTTGTCGGAGGTCGTCTTCCCCGCCGGCGCCACGGTGACCATCGGCAACGCCAACCTGATCACGTTCGGCGCGCTCACGGTCGAAGCCGGCGCGACGCTCAACGTCCGCAACCGGACCTTCAGCACCTTCACTACACTGCTCGCCGCGGCGGTGCAGGACGACTACAACCCGGTCAAGCTCGCCGTCGCGGGCGATGTAAACATCGCCGGAACGTTCGCCATCGGCAGCGAGCACTCGCTCTCGCAGCCGACGGTGGCCGTCGGAGGCGACCTCGCGGTCGCCACCAACGCCACGATGACGGTGTATGCCGGCTGGGCGGACGTCTCGACGGCATCCGGCGCCGGCTGGCGCGCGGGCGGTGGCACGGTCAGCGTCGGCGGGTCGACGACCATTGCCGGGACGCTTGTCGCCGGGTGCGAGGGGCTCTCGGGCGTTTCCGTCCGGTTCGTCCTGAATGCGCTCGAGGTCGCCGCGACCGGCGTGATCAACGCCGACACGCGCGGGTTCTTCCTCACGACAATCTCCGGACTGAACTACTTCAACGGCCCGGGGACGCCCGGGGTCTCGAAGAGCTGGAACGCCGCGTCGCACGGCGGCGTCGGCGGCAAGGGGCCCAACGCCAACGCCGGCAGCCCCTCGACGGTCCTCTACGACAACGCCAGGGGGCCGTACCTGCCCGGTTCCGCCGGGTGGAACCGGAACTACATGCGCGGCGGCGGCGCCGTCCGCATCGAGGCCCGCTCCGTCCGCCACCGCGGCGCCATCACGGCCATCGGGCGCTACACGACCGAGTCGGCCGGTGCCGGTTCCGGCGGCGCCATCTGGATCTGCGCGGCGAGCTACCGTTCGTACGACGGCTCGCTACTGAGCGTCCGCGGCGGCAACAGCGCCACCAATTCCAACTACGGCGGCCCCGGTGGCGGCGGACGCATCTGCATCGCGGTCGGGTTCAGCGACGCACAGATTGACGGATTCTACGCCGCGGGCCAGATCCCGAACCACTATGTGACCACCGACTTGGCGGCCGAGACCGTGGCCGACGTGGCCGGGACGCTGGTCTACAGCGGCGGCGCCCCGAACGGCACGGCCGAGCCCGCCGGCAGCGGTACCGCGCTCCACCTCAAGATCGTCAACCCGACGCTGCTCATCCTCCGCTAGGCGCGGACGAAAAACGGCATGGCGGTTGCGTCATCCGCGAAGGCGCCGCGGATGACGAAGGTTTTATCGAATCGGGCTCTATCAGCTACAGGGCGCCCTCGTGGCAGGCGGCATCGAGATCGCCTCGAAATGCCGAATAGGCCGTTCTTTTTAGCGCCATCGCCGTCTCACGCAGCGCGCTTCTGGAACTGGAAGAGGACGGCCAGGATGATCACCAGCCCCTTGACCGTGCCCTGCAGGTTGGCGGAGATGCTCCACAGGTCGAGGATGTTGGCGATGATCCCGAGGATGAAGACGCCCGCCAGCGTGCCCCAGACCGAGGCCCGGCCGCCGGTCATCGGCGTGCCGCCGATGATCACCGCCGCTATGGCGTCGAGCTCGTAGGCCGCGCCCGAACCCGTCGAGCTGATGGAGCTCAGCCGGCCGGCCAGCAGGAAGGCGCTCGCGCCGCAGAGACCGCCGATGATGGCGTAGGTCGTGAAGCGCACGCGGCGCACGCCGAGCGCCGCGTAGGTCGCGGCGCGCTCGCTGGCCCCGACGGCGCAGATGCGCCACCCCAGCGGGGTGTTGCGCAGCAAGTGCGACAGCGCGCCCGCCACAAGCAGCAGGACGATCACCGGCTTCCACCCCCCGCCGAGCCGGTCGAGCCAGACGTTGTCGGCCATGACCAGGCCGGCGTCGGCCTGGTAGACGGCCAGCGAGCGGAAGATCGAGAGCGTGCCGAGCGTCACGATGAAGGGCGGAATGCGTCCCCAGCTCACCAGCGCGCCGTTGACCGCCCCGCCGGCAACACCGCAGAGCAGCGCGGTGGCGAGCATCACCGCGAGCTGCGCGCCGGCCGGAAGCGCGGCGCACTGCCGCATGGCCCCGAGCGCGAAGACGCCGCAGAAGGCCACCAGAGAGCCCGACGAGAGGTCGATGCCGCCGCCCGCGATCACCAGCGTCATGCCCAGGGCGATGATGCCGCTGT
>CAYPJN010000510.1:0-2146 GCA_964411055.1 uncultured Lentisphaerales bacterium
CGCATCCTTACAGATCGTGTCCGCAGTAGGACAGGTTGAAGCTCTTGTTGCAGATTGGGAAGTCGGAGATGGCCTGGTTGCGCATGGCGTGCGCCAGGCCCGTCCAGTTGTGGAAGGAGGGATCGACCACCTTGTAGCGCGCCAGCCGCGCCTGGGCGTCGGTCACGGCCACATGGCAGACTTCGCCGCGCCAGCCCTCGGTCAGCGCCACCGCGAAGGAGTCGGGCGCGAGCGGGCCGACCGTGACGGCCAGCGGGCTTTCCGGCAGGCCGCGGAGCTGCCCGCGGATGAACGCCAGCGACTGCTGGATCTCGAGCCAGCGCACATAGGCGCGCGCGTAGACATCGCCGCTGGCGCATGTCGCGCACTCGTGGCGCGCGGCGCGGAAGAGGCCGACAGGATGGTCGCGGCGGATGTCGCGCGCCAGCCCGGAGGCGCGCGCCGCCGGTCCCACCAACCCCAGCCCGGCGGCGACGGCGGCGGAGACCGCGCCGACCTCCTCGAAACGCGCGAGAACCGACTGAGTCTCCCAGAGCAGTTGAATGGCCGTCGTGGCGTCCTTCTCGCCGGCATCCAGGCGGCGGGCAAGCTCGGCGGCGCGCGCGGGCTCTATGTCGAACCCCGCGCCGCCGGGCACGACGAGACCACGTCCGAAGCGGTTGCCGGATAGCAGCGCCGTCATGTTGAGGAAGTCGCCGCGAATGCGACCGCAGAAGCTGGCCGTAGGCAGGTAGCCGACATCGCCCGCCAGCGCGCCGAGGTCGCCGATATGGCAGGCGAGTCGTTCCAGTTCGAGCGCGATGCCGCGGATCGACTGGGCGCGGGGCGGCGCCTCGGCACCGGCCAGCGCCTCGAGCACCTGGTAGTAGCACGTCGCGTGGGCCACGGTGGCGTCGCCGGAGAGCGTCTCGACGAGCGCCCGCGTGCGGGGGCCGGGGCCGCCGATGAGCGCCGCCTCGACGCCACGGTGCTGGAAGCCCAGCGCGATCTCGAGATGGTAGACCTGCTCGCCGCCGCACTGAAACCGGAAATGGCCCGGCTCGATGACGCCGGCATGCACGGGACCGACGGCGACTTCGTGAATCTCCTCCCCCTCGACGCGGTAGAAGTCGCCCACGGCCGGCAGCAGCGGTGCCCCGGCAGGGCGGCCCCAGGCGTCGCGTCCATTCCAGGAACGGCAGTAGCGCACCGGCTTGAGCCACGGATGGCCCAGCGGCTGCACGCCGAACTGCTCGGCAAGCTCGCGCTCGAACAGGTGAACCTGCGGGCAGGCCGGCGTCAGCGAGGGATAGGCGCGACCTTCGAGATCGGTCACTCCCGCGTGCAACCGGTGCTGCGCGTCGTCCGCCAGCACCACATGGAGGCGGATCGCCTCCGTGCCGGGAAGGGCGGCGCCAAAGAGGGCGCTCACGCGCAGGCCGGCCGCAACGCCGTCGCGCACGACCGTAAAGAAGGCCTCGTTCGGCAGCCGGGGCAGTTCGGCGAGCGGAAGGGCCTGTCCGTTACGGAGCCGTGCCAGTGTCGTGCGTGGGTCTGTCATGGCCGCACCTCCAGGAAGGCCGCAGCGTCGCGGATCAGCGCGTCGATCGGCGGGGGCATAGCCAGACCGAGCACCAGCACCAGCAGCATCAGAAGCGCAACCGGCGCGACGGAGAGGATGGGCTCGCGGTACGGCGGCACCGTCGCCGGGCCGTTATCGCGGCCCTGCACCACCTTGAGCACGGTGGCGCCCATGCCGACAAAGACGAGCAGGAGCAGCAGGAGGAAGCCGCCGGCCGCCGCCAGGCGCCCGGCCCCGACCGCGCCATTGAGGATGGCGAGGAGGCTGGCGAAGGGACCGAACGGCGGCGACCCCGTGATCGCGAAGAACCCCAGCAGGAAGAGGCTGGCGGAAAGCGGCACGCGCCGCAGCGCGCCGGACACTTGCTCCGTGCTCTTGGAGCCGAAGGCGCGGTGGATGTTGCCGGCCGAGAGGAAGAGCACCCCTTTGGTGAGCCCATTGGTCATCACGTGCAGAAGCGTGCCGGCGAGCGCCGGCGCGCCGATGCCCAGCCCCAGCGCGAGAATGCCCATGTGCTCGACGCTGGAATAGGCCAACATGCGCTTGAAGTCGCGCTGGCCGATCATGAAGATGGCGGCCACGGCC
>CAYPJN010000511.1:0-2145 GCA_964411055.1 uncultured Lentisphaerales bacterium
GGCCGCCCGATGGATACTCGTGAAGCCGTCCTTCTTCGCCAGCCAGTACACCTCGTCCAGCTTGAGGCCGTTCAGGAACTCCGGCGAATGTGTGGAGACAAAAACCTGTCCTCCACGACTGGCGTAATCGCGAAACTCCTCAACAAGTTCACGCAGCAGTTCTGGATAGAGTTGGTTCTCCGGTTCCTCTATCGCCAGCAGCGGGAACGGTTTTGGATCGTGAAGTAGCACAAGATAGGCAAACATCTTGATCGTGCCGTCGGACACATAGCGGGCGATGAATGGGTCTTTGAAGGCCCCGTCTTGAAAGCGAAGCACCAACCGCCCGTCCACAGTCGGTTCCGCCGCGACTTTCGACACACCCGGCACGCGCCGCTTCATGGCGTCGAGAATCGCTTGGAAGCGATCCGAGTGATGGTCGTGCAAGAACTGCGCAACCTGTGCGACATTTTCGCCACGCATCGAAAGGTGTTCGGCATAGCCATCCTCGGCACTCGGGCGCGCATCGGCGATATGGAAGTCCGAGATGTGCCAGTTCTCGATCAGACTGCGGAACTCGGCCACCACGCGAAACTCCTTGAACTGGCCTAATCCTTTGATCGCCAGCACCGTCGGCTCGTCCAGTACATGCTCTTTGCGCTGCTCCACGGCACCCGGCTCGCCATACACCGACTCGTTGGTGATGGCCGTGCCGCGCCCACGTGAAAAGTCCACAAAGTGCCACGGCTGCCCGCGCTGGCCGCGCCGGAATTTCAGAACCTCGCGCTCGACAATCGCCGAACCGTTTTCCTGCGCGACGGAAAGTTCATAGGTGGCTAGGCGACCTCCTGTTTCCCTGAACTTGATCGCGATGGAGATCGGTCCTTCCGAGTCCCGGCTGACCAACTCCTTGAACCCGCCACGCTTCCCGACTGCCTTGGCGACGTTTTGCGCGAGCGCGTCCTTGAGAAACGTGAAGACATCGAAGAGCGTGGACTTGCCAGAGCCGTTTTCCCCCACCAGCACGGCAAGGCGGGGAATCTTCGGTACGACCGCATGCTTGAAGACCCGATAGTTCCTGATCTCGATGCTCTCAATCTGCATCCGCTGGACATCCATAGGATTCATGTGATATCTCCTCTCATAGCAAACTCTCCCTGCACCGGCGCCTTCGGGCGGCTTGCCGACTCGCGGGCCAAACGCGTGATCTCCGGCCAGCTCTGGACGAGGGCGTTGTATGCAAGCGCCTCGGCCGCTCGCTTGCGGCGTTCGCAGACCGAATAGAGCCGGTACGCCAGTTCGCGGGCGGCGTCTCCTCCTGGGAACGCGGGCGTCTCGCCCGCATTCTTCAGCATGTCTGCCGCCGCCGTTTCACCGCCGGTTTCCAGTGCGTGAATCAAGAGGTGCGTGAACATCCAGACCGTGGGGTGCTTCTCCAGAGATGCGGGCGGGACGCCCGCGCTCCCAGGTTTTACAAGTCGCGTCTTGCCCGAGCCAGCCTTCACAATCCCCGCGTCCGTCAGAACATTGAGAGCGGTGTTCTTCGCCTTGGACAACGTCTCCGCGTCGCCAAACGGCCCGTCGTTGAAACCGAACTGCTCGAACCACGCCACGGCCCACGCTGTCTCAGGATCAAAGTCGCCTTCCTGCTCGGCCAACGTCTCGTCGAGCGTCTGGTTGATCATCTGGAGCGCCGTGCGCACCGTCATCGGCTTGCCGTCCGTCTCCAGAATCCGGCTGTAGCGTGAGAACACTGCCATCCCCGGCCCGATGCTCGCCTGCGCCAGGTCCACCGGTGCAATGTTGCCTTCCTGGAGATGCCGCAGGGCGGGAGGAAGCTCGCGACGCAGGGCGACGAGGAAGTCCTTGCGGGTGGCTTGCGGTGCGTCGGCTGGGCGCGGACGGCAAACTAGAACGATGCTGGAGGCGAGGGCGTTGGTGCCTTGTCCTATCATCCGGCTGCTGTTCTCAGTACGCATGGGCCATGTTCCAGAGAGCGCGAAGCCAGCTTTCAGGACGGCCTCCAAGAATGTTTCCCAACCCGTGGAAGCGGTTCCGCTCACACTGTCTTCAGCCTGCTTGAAGGCGTAGTAAATCGTTACTGGAAATCCCTGATGAGCCTGTTCGCCCGCAGCATGAATCGCAGCCGTCATACCAGACATGAAG
>CAYPJN010000512.1:0-2141 GCA_964411055.1 uncultured Lentisphaerales bacterium
TGCGGCCGAAGGACGAGGTCGGCGGCCTGATGACGCTGCTGCGCGAGTACCTGGTGAAGCAGGAGCCCGAGCTGCACGAGAATGGCATCAGGCTGCGGATCATGGGTTGCCGCGAAGATCTGCCGGCGGCGGTCGTCCGCGAGGTCGCGCGCGTCGAGGAGGCCACGGCGCACCATGATCGGGGACATCTGATCCTCGCGCTGAGCTACGGTGGACGCACCGAGATCGCCCAGGCGGCGCGCCGTCTCGCGGAGCGCGTGGCGCACGGGGAGCTCGACCCGCAGCAGATCGACGAGGCGGCCGTCGCCGCGAGCCTCTACCTGCCCGACGTGCCTGATCCGGATCTGATTGTGCGGACCAGCGGCGAACAGCGCATCAGCAACTTCCTGCTCTGGCAGTCGGCCTACAGCGAATTCTATGTGACCCCGGTGCTCTGGCCCGACTTCCGCGAGTCCGATTTCCAGGCGGCGCTCGAGGCGTACGCGGCGCGGTCGCGGCGTTTCGGCGGGGTGGGGGCGGCGGCCGGCGCCAAGGAGAATCCATGCTGAAGCAGCGCCTGCGCTATGGACTTGCCATCGCCGCCTGTTTCGCGGCCAGCATGGCCTTTCTTCCCGGCCCCTTTCTCTTCCTGCTGCTCGTGGCCTTCGCCGCCGCCTGCCAGTGGGAGCTCTACGCGCTGGCCGCGCGCGGCGGGTACCGCGTCTACCGCGGTCTGG
The DNA here is from genome assembly GCA_964411055.1 of uncultured Lentisphaerales bacterium. GTDB lineage: Bacteria > Verrucomicrobiota > Kiritimatiellia > RFP12 > JAAYLN01 > JAAYLN01. The sequence continues at coordinate 717 of CAYPJN010000512.1, forward strand.
GACTGGCGCTGGGCGGCCTCTGGATTGCGGCGGTCTACCTCCTTGCTGCGCCGCCGGGTAAGCCACACCCGAACGTGCCGGGCTGGGAGGCGGCGATGCTCATCGTCGTCTGCTTTATCGTGCTGCTGCGCACGATGGCCGACGCGCAGGCCCGGCGCGCCTTCGAGACGGCGGCCATCACCTTCCTGGGCATCTTCTATGGGCCGGTGATGCTCAGCTACTTCCTGCGGCTCGCCCAGTGGGACGCGGGGCGCGCCTGGGGCACCACGCGCGCGGGCGTCTTCCTCTGCTTCTTCCTCTCGGTCGTCGTCAAGCTGGGCGACACCGGCGCCTACGCCGTGGGCACGCGTCTGGGACGGCGCAAGCTCTGCCCGCGCATCTCGCCGGCCAAAACCTGGGAAGGATTGGTCGGCGGCCTGGCCGCCAGCCTGGCGACGGGACTGCTGACAGCCTGGATCGCGCGGCGCTGCCAGTGGGGGCCGGCCGGGATATTTTGGGCCGAGGCCGGCCGCGTGCCGCTTCTTGACATCTGGCGTACGGGCGTGGTCTCCCTGCTGCTCTGCCTGGTGGGAGTCTTCGGCGATCTTATCGAGTCGATGTTCAAGCGCGCGGTACAGATCAAAGACTCGAGCGGTATTTTTCCGGGCATCGGTGGCATTCTGGACGTGATCGACAGCCTGATCTTCGCGCCGCCGTGCCTCTACTTCTGCCTGGTGTGGTGGATGCCGTGAAGTCCCTGGTGATCCTCGGCAGCAGCGGATCGATAGGCGAGAACACGCTGCAGGTGGTCGCCGCGCATCCCGACCGTTTCCGCGTCCGCGGGCTCGCGGTACACCATGCCACCGACAAGCTCCTGGAGCAGGCGCGCCGCTTCAACGTGGAGCGCGTGGCCGTGGCCGACGCCGCCGCCGCCGCGCGGCTGCGCGACCGGCTGCCCGCTGGCCTTACGCTCCTGGCCGGCGAGGAGGGTTTGGAGGAACTCGTCGCCACCACCGAGGCGGAGATGGTCGTCTGCGCGCTGGTAGGCATGGCGGGGTTGCGGCCCGTGCTGGCGGCCATCCGCGCGGGGCGGGACGTCGCCCTGGCCACCAAGGAGGTGCTGGTCGCCGCCGGCGAGCCCGTCATGCGCGAGCGCGCGGCGCGCAACGTCCGCATCCTGCCCGTCGACAGCGAGCACAGCGCCATCTTCCAGTGTCTCCAGTCCTCAGTCTTCGAGCCCTGCTGCGTGCGCCCGGCCGGCGCACCGCCCGGGCAGCATGCCGAGATGCGTATCCGTCGACTCCTGCTCACCGCGTCCGGGGGTCCCTTCGCCGCGCACCCGGAGATTGATCTTGGGCGGGTGACGGTGCGCGAGGCGTTGCGGCATCCCAAGTGGTCGATGGGGCGCAAGATCAGCATCGACTCGGCGACCATGATGAACAAGGG
>CAYPJN010000513.1:0-2136 GCA_964411055.1 uncultured Lentisphaerales bacterium
GCGAAATGTCCGCCGGAGATGTCGAGGTGGCCCTTCGCGAGGCCGATGACCGCCTCGGGCTGTCCGGAGGGGGCCGGATGCGCCTTGGTGTAGTCGTAGAAATCGGAGATGATCCTGCGGTACTCGGTCGCCACGGGCGAGCGGTGGCCGATGTTGACGTAGAGTTTCTCGGCCTCCTTGTAGATCGCGGGATCGACGGCGGACGCGTCGAACCCCTTTTCGAGCTTCTCGCTCAGTCGCGGCATCGTGTGCATCGGCGAATCCTCGCACAGCGAAGACTGTAGCGCCCAGTTGCCGCTCTCGTTGATGATCAGCTTCGCGCCGGTCATGTACTTGAGATACATGGCGGTCTTCAGCGACTCCGTCTTGTGCCGGTTCTTGTGCGGCAGGTAGGAGTACCATTCGTGCGCCAGGTGCGAGCCCCAGAGGGGGAGATTGAAGGAGCGGTAGAGGCCGCGGTTCAGGGCCGATGCGGTCGTGAGGTTGCCGAAAGGGTAGTCCTCGGTGCAGGGGACATCCACGCCCGCCGCGACCTCGTAGTCGATGTAGAAATTGGCGCTCGTGGCCATCACCAGTCCCCAGCCGGCGGCGTGGTGGCTGTCCACCCACTCCCTGACGCGCTTGATCAGCGCCTCCGCGGCCACCCGCAGGTCGGCCGACTTGGCCTGTTCGGGCGTCATGTTGGTGTCGATGTTGACCGAGCCGGCCTGGAGCCCCATCGAGAAGCGCTCGCCGAAATCGTAGCCGAGGTACGACGGGCCGAGTTCCTTGAACCGCTGCGACAGTTCTTCGGGGGCATCGGCGTAGAAGGCGATGGAGTACAGCCCCTCCCGCTTAGCCTCCTGCATGAGATTCCAGAGCTTCTCCCCCTTGAACCAGAACTGGAGGAGGTTGCCCTGGTTCTCCTCCTTGCAGAGCTTTACGATGACATCGGGAGGCGGCGCGTCCGGCGAAACCCAGTAGCTGAAGCACAGGCCGCCGCACAACGCGCCCGGATTATGCGGATAAACGCCCGATCCGACAAACACGCCGTTCGGCGGCAGTTCGATCTTGTTGATGAAATAGCTTGACATTGACGACTCCCGGTTCCGTAGTTAAGCTCCCGTTTTCCGTGTGCTACTACGCAGTAGAAAAGCGCGGTCTTCTTTTCGCACTTTTACACGCATCTGTCAACAGCCTACCCTCGTGGCGAATAAGCGCCTCGACCCCGGACTGGCAACGGGACACCGGCCCCTTGCGTCTCAGAACTCCACGTCGGCATAGAGCGCGAAGTGGTCGGAAGAGGCCAGCCCCTGATCGAAGTCATCCACCGCCGCATGCCGCAACACGCGGATGCCGGGGGTCACGAAGATGTAGTCGATCGGCGCGTCGTGCTTACGGTCCTTCGGATCGGCGTGATAGCCGTGAAAGGTCGCCCCATCCGGTCCCACATGGGGGGCTTCCGCCACCAGGCGGGCGTTCCACATCTTGGTGGAGAGGATTTCCAGCGGCTCCGTTCCCGGATACGTGTTGAAGTCGCCCGTCAGAACAACAGGATAATCGGGGAAGTAGGGTTCAAGATGCCGGAGAATCACCCGGACACCGTTAGCCATCGCCAAGCGGCTGACATGATCCAGGTGCGTATTGGCCAGGACGAACGTTTTACCCGATAGGTTTTCGCGGAAGAGACCGAACGTGCAGATCCGGGCGCAGGCGGAGCCCCAGGATTTCAGGCCGGGCATGGAGGGCGTCTCGGAGAGCCAGAACGTTTGGCTTCCAAGGCACGCCAGGCGCTCGGGACGGAAGAAGATGGCACTGTATTCGCCGTTCAAGTCCCTTTCGCGGCCGGTACCGACCCAGCGGTAGCCGGCGTCCTCTGCCAGAAACTTAATCTGGGCGTCCACCGCTTCCTGCACGCCGAAGATGTCGAACCGGCACGCGGAAAGCGTCCGAGACACGCGAGGGGCGCGGCTCGGCCAATCATTGGGTGCCGGATCACACGGCACCCTGAGGTTGTAGGTGGCCACGCGCAGCCGGCTGGTCTTTGATGGTTCCGTCATCTTCACTCCCTGGGCGCACGACGCCCGGCCAGGCAACACAGACGATCCTTATTCCGGCTTGAGCATAATCCGGAATGTGCGCGCGCCGCAAGACGCA
>CAYPJN010000514.1:0-2135 GCA_964411055.1 uncultured Lentisphaerales bacterium
TCGAACAACGCTCATAGCGGTCGGCCAGCAGGTTGAAGAGCAACTCGCCGCCGTCACGCTTGAACGGCACGAAGCCGAGTTCGTCGACGATCAGCAGCGGCACCTTGCGGTAGCGGCGGTGCAGCCGGGAGAGCGTCCGCTCGTCGCGTGCCTCGACCAGGTCGCGGACCAGGTCTGCCGCCTTGTGGAACGCGACTGGGATCCGGCGCCTGGCGGCCTCCACGCCCAGGGCGATGGCCAGATGCGTCTTGCCCGTGCCGATGGGGCCGGCGATGACGATATCCTCGCCGGCCTCCACGAAGCGGCAGCTGGCCAGCTCCAGCAGTTTCGGGCGCGGTATGCCTTGCAGTGCATCCCACTCGATCTGTTCCAGCGTCTTGTGGTCGGGGAACTGCGCCAGCCGCATGTACCGGCGCGCCGCGTTCTCCTGTCGGGTGCGCAGTTCGGCCTCCAGCAGTTCGCGCAGGTACTCCTCGTACGGCCAGCCATCGTCGCGGGCGCGCCGGGCCACGGACGCATACTCCCGGGCGATGGTGGGCGTGCGCAACTGCCGGGCATGCCCCTGGATCACGGCTTGCAGGACGGCATCGCTCATGACGCACCTCCAGACGCCAGCAAGTCGTAGTCCGCCGCGCAACCCGCCTCGATCCGGATCATCCGCAACGCAGCCGGCACGGCCGCATCGGCGAGCACAGGCCGCGTCGGAAGATGGCCCAGGAGCGCCAGCAGGTTTCCGGAACCCTCCGGTGTGAAGGCCCCGGCTGCCAGTGCGTCTTCCAGGGCCGCCGTCACCGGCTCCTGGCCGTGATCCCTGACCGCCCCAAGTACACCGGCCAGGATCCGGCCGGCCTGGCGTCCCCCGTGCGCCGCCTCCAGCAAGGTCCACAGGCGCCGGTAGGGTTCGCCGAGCTCCGCCACCAGTTCCGGAGCGACCTGCCGGACGGCCTGGGGCTTCTTGGAGAGTTCCTTCAGGTAGTCGCGGTACTCGATGTGCCTGCCTCCAGGCCGCACCCGGGGGCGGAGGGTCTCGTCTCCCCGGCAGCGGAACCGGATGTCGGCCGCTCCGACCCAGGCCTCGGCGTCCAGCCGAGCCCAGTGTTCAGGCAGCGAATAGACCGCCCCGCCCACTTTCACGGTGGAACCGCTGCTGACTGCCACCGGCGTCAGGCAGCGCGGTTCGAACGGCGCTGCCGGAAGCGGCAGCATCCGCGCACGGTCTTCCTCGTACAGACCGGGCAACGGCCGGCCGTCGTCATGGCGGCGCTCCCGCCACCGCCCCTCGACATCCACACGCAACGCCACCGAAATCGTCTCCAGATCCGGCCCGGTCACGATCGGCGTCAGGTGCTGCAGCCGAATCGCCTTGCCCCGGCTCTCGACGCCTCCCTTGTCGTGCCCCTCTCCGGGACGCGCAAAGCACGGCTCGAACAGGTAGTGGCTGGCCAGCGACCGGAACCGGTCCGTCAGCTCCCGGTTCCCCATCCCCAGCAGCCGCTTCACCGCCGCCGAAAGGTTGTCGTAGACCATCCGCCGGGGAACGCCGCCCAGGTGCAGGAACGCCCGCGCATGGCCGTCTAGAAAGCAGGGCTGGTCGCAGCGGTCGTACAGGTGGACGAAGTCCCGTCCCGAATACATCAGCCGTACCAGGAACTTCCACACCCTGCGCCGGAAGCCTCCCTCGTCGACCAGCACCTCGAAGAAGTCAACCTGGGCCTCGTCGCCGGGGCGGTGGACCAGCGGAATGAAGACTTCGGATCGCCGTCGCCGTCGCTCCGCCAGATACCGCCGCACCGTCCGCTCGCCCACCGCGACCCCCTCCTCGGTCAACTGCCGGAGCAAGCGCGGTGCCGTCAGCCGGTGCTTTCCCGCCAGCCGCGGCTCCCATTCCTCGATCAACGCCTCGATCCGGGGGGCCAGCGGCCCCAACACCGGCTGCGGCCGGGGGTTCGACTCCTCCCGCCGTGGCTCCGACTGGGCTAAATACTTCTGCACGGTCCGTCGGTTCAGCCCGAGTTCTCGGGCTATCCGCCGGACGCTCAGCCCTTCGCCGAAATGCTTGTGCCGTATGACATGTATCTGATCCATCCTGAGCATGCTCCTTTCCTTCCTGACGCCCTATTGCGTCGGAAGGAATC
>CAYPJN010000515.1:0-2126 GCA_964411055.1 uncultured Lentisphaerales bacterium
GAAGGTCACCACCGGCACGCTGGCCGCGCTGGCAGGCAACAAGACCGTCAACGCCCTGGCCCTCCTGGGCGGCACCTCGCCCTGGAACATGGGCGCGGGCAACACGCTGACGCTGACGAGCGGCCAGCTCCTCTCGTCCGTGAACCTCACGCTGGCTCAGGGCGCGGTGACGGCCGGCGCTGGGAGCGACACCGATCTCGACATCGTGCCGACGGGCAACACGCTGACGATGAGCGCCAACCTCGTGGACAACGGCAGCGGCAAGGTCAAGCTGGTCAAGAGCGGCGGCGGCACGCTGACGCTGAGCGCCACGACGGACAACACCTACTCGGGCGGCACCGTGGTCAACGAGGGGGCGCTGGGCACATCCGGAACCGTGGCCGACCGGCGCTTCTTCGGCACGGGTCCGGTGAAGGCCGACAACGCGGTTCTTTCGCTCACGGCCGTCGGCTCGACCGCCAACAGCACGGGCGACGACTACACGGCCGTCAACGCGGCGCAGATCAACGTCGCCAACCTGGCCTACACCGGCGACGACACCTTCAATATCGAGTCGGGCAGTGTCATTGCCGGCGCCAGCGCCACCGCCGGGCTGGGTCTCAACAGCCTCTCGCGCGGCTACAACGTCACGCTGGCCGACGGCGCCGTCATCGGCCAGAACACCGCGCTATCGGCGCCCCTGAACCTGGGCACCGGCACGATCAAGGATCTCGGCACGGGCGCGGATCTCTTCTACGGGCTCAACAACAACCAGAACAACGTCAACGGCAGCGTGACGGTCGGCAGCGGCACGCCCTTCAAGGGGATCAGCACCGACCGCAGCGGCCGGAGCTGGCAGCAGGGCACGATCGACGTGGCCGCCGGCACCACGGACTTCTACCTGCAGGGGCTTCCGCTTCCGGGCGCCACCCCCGCCTTGCTGACGCTGGGCAACGGACTGACCGCCGGCGCGCCGGTGATCGGCCTCAACGACAGCGGCACGGTCAACGCGCATGTGGCCGGCTATGTCACCTTGGACGACGACCAAGCGGTCTACGGCGACACTTCCGCCGGCGAGGTGGTCAACTTCACGGTCGATTCGGGGGCCTACCTGACGGCCAACCGCGAGGGCGCCCTGGGTACGGGGACGGGCGTCGCCACCGCGACGGTCAAGCATGGCGGCACGATGCGGACCGTTGGCACGATCGCCAACAATCCCTGGGCCGCGCTCGGCGGCGACGTGACCGTCGAGGACGGCGGACGGCTGATCGTCAACACGCCGCTCGGCCTGACGGGATCGGGGGCGCTCTCCTTCCAGAGCGGATCGATCCTCGACATTCAGGCCAGCGACGGCTTCAGCGGCCCGCAGGCGGCCGCGGCCACTTTCGAGGCTGGGACGATCGTGCGGCTGAGCGCGACGGTCGGTTCCGCGAGCGACCCGCTCGACAACTACCTGGTCAACGCGTCCCCGATTTACGAAGTCTACGGCGGCACCCGCGCGGCAGTCAACCCGCTCGCGGTGGGCACGACGGTCATGACCCTCAACCGCGATGAAAACGGCGTCGGCGGCATGCTGGTCAACGACAATCTGAGCCGTACCTACGGCTTGGCGCCCAACGGCGTGATCGCCATCGGCACCAACGGCGGCGTGATCGCGGCGACGCGCTACACGACGCTGACCGTCTCGCAGCCCATCGCCCTCGGCACGAACGAACTGAGCATTGGTTCCAACGAGAAGGTCGACTGGGTCTCCGAGCCGAAGCTCGGCACGGTCACCCTGAGCGCCTCCATCGGCGCGAACACGGGCGAGCAGGGCAGCCGGATCACGGTGCTGCCCGGCGTCGAACTGCGCAACGGTGGCAATTCGCTGCCCGACATGGCCGAGGTGGTCGTGGCCGGCGCGTTCTACGCGGCGGCCGACACGATCGGTTCGCTCTCTGGCACCGGCCTGGTGACGGTATCCGCCAACAACCTGACCGTGGGCCGCAACAATGCCGACACCGTTTTCGCCGGCGTGCTGGCCGGCGGCTCCGGGTTCTACAAGACCGGCGCCGGGCGGCTCGACCTGACCGGCGACAAGAACACCTTCACCGGCACCTTCCGCGTCAATGGCGGCGAGCTGGCCCTCAGCGGCGACGGCAAGCTGC
>CAYPJN010000516.1:0-2123 GCA_964411055.1 uncultured Lentisphaerales bacterium
CCTTCAGGCGGAAGCAACCAAGGGGCTTCAGCCCCGGTTACCATTCCGACGCCCGATGAGCCGTTTCGCCCACAAGCCATGCACTTCTCTCACACACCCCTGCTCCACTGACCCATTACCAGCAAATTGGAGGCGGCACACGGACGGTTCCGCCCGCTCCCGCTTGCCCGGCGGAGTGAGTGCTTCGCTACTCCGGCGCCAGCCGCACGACCAGCGTGCGCATCCCGGGGTGGGTCAGGCGGCGGTTGATCTCCAGCAGCGCGGGATACTGCTCGGGCGGAACCACCGCGCTTTCGCGCACGATGTCGCGGCGCAGCTCGACCTCAAGGCGGCCGTCTGCAAGCCGGCGCTGGCGTGTCGCGCAGGTCAGGCGGCCCAACCCGGCGGGCAGTATCCAATCACGGTCCGGCGGGGCGATGACGACCTCCCGCGCGGCGGCGGGCAGGATGACGCGCGCCGTCCATGAGGAGGCCTCGTGGTTGCCCTGTATCCAGAGCGGGTGCTCGCGCCGGTCGTCGCGCAGGGGCACGAGCGGCTCGCCGGCGCCGGGCAACAGCAGCGTCAGGGTGTCGTCCTCGCGCACGGCATAGCGCTCGGCCCGCACGCGGTAGCGTTGCACGCCGGGGTAGCCTTCGAGGTCGGTCTCCAGGTCGCCGAGCGGCTCGGCCGACTGCGAGATGGCGCCGACGAGCTCCTGGAAGTGGCGGTTGCGCTGCTCGGGAGGCATCTCGCGGAACTGTTTACGGAAGGCGCCGCAGGCGGGCCCCGAGAAGCGGTTGACCACGGCGATGTCGGCACGGCCGTTCGTCGCGATGTCGAGCTGCCACTCGCTCTCGGCCAGCGGGCGGTAACGGTCGGCAACCTCGATCGTGACGGAGGCGCCGTCCCCGGCCAGCGCGGCATGGCGGAAGTGCGGTGTGGTGCCGGGCTCGGCGTACTGGTCGCTGTCGTTCAGGTAGAGGGGCAGATTGCCGCCGGGCCAGGCAACGCGCGCGGCCCGGCCCAGACCGAGGAGCCGTGCCAGCCGGCCGGCGCGCGGAAGCACCGCGACGAGGCAGGTGTCGAAGTGCTGCACGCGGGGATAGGCGTAGTCGCGGACGGCGAGCGGCGAATGTGCCTGGCTGCCGTCGGCCAGCAGGGGTTCGGCATCGAAACCGATGGCGCGCAGCATGGCGGTCATCACCAGGGCGCGGTCGGCGGCGTGCCCGTAGCCGTCCGCCAATGTCCGGTCGACGGGCGTCAGCGCGAGCGGCAGGTCGGTGAAGGCGGGGCCCGCGGGCCGGATGCCGCGCATGACGGCGTCGCGGACGAGGCGCAGGCGCGCCAGCGGATCGCGAACGCCCGCGATCAGCTCGCGGGCCCGAGTGGCCGCCTGGCGGTCGTCCAACAGGGCGGTGTCGAAGGCGCGGCGCACCTGTGCCGCGTACGCCTGCCAGTCGCCGGTCGAGGCGCGCAGCACGGGCAGGAAATCGAAGGCGGGCGGAAGGCTCTCCTCGCGCACAATGGCCGGCTGGTCGCGGACTTCCCAGCGGTGCACGACGCACGCGCCCTCATCGCGGCGGACATAATGGACATCGCCGCCCGGCTCCTCCCACCGCAGCGGGAGCGACGCCGGCACGACCAGCTCGACGGCCATGCGGTCGATCGGCTCGAAGCCGCGGAAGGGCGCCTGAAGGCTGAAGAAGGGCGCCCCCATCTGGGTGCGGCGGGTGGTGACCACGGTCACGCTACCCGTTTCGACGCCCGGCAGACTCACGACGCGCGTGCGGGCGGCCGGATAGCGCGGGGCGCCGCCAACCCAGGGCGCGTCCATCACGTTGATCTCCTCCGGCTTGACCAGGTGAACCTGGCCGGAGGCGTTGCTGACGATGCCCTGCAGCAGTTCGGCGGTCTGCCAGACGGGATTGAAGTCGAGCTTGACCTCCGCGAAGCGCTTCTTGCCGGCATACGTCAGGATCTGCTGCACGCGGTGGTGGGTGGCGGTCCAGCACGTGGACGAGGCGATCTCGACGCGCAGGAGATCGTTCAGTATGCGCATGTCGGGTGCGGCGGCCAGTGCGCCCGGGGCGAACTGGGCGCGCTGCCGCGCGGCGTACTCGAGGTCGCGCCGGAGCTGCTTGAGC
>CAYPJN010000517.1:0-2122 GCA_964411055.1 uncultured Lentisphaerales bacterium
CTCCTGGTCGCGGCGGCAGGCGAGCGTCGCGGTGTCGCCGGGCTGTAGGCGGTCCAGTTCCGCGCAGAGATCCTCGACGCAGGCGACCTTGCGGCCGTTGATGCCGACCACCACGTCGCCGAGTCGCAGGCTGCCGTCGCGGGTTTGCGTCACGCCCTTCAGTCCCGCCACGGCGGCCGCGCCGCCCTCGATGACCGTCAGGATGGCCGCCCCCTCGGCCCCCGCGCGACGGGTGACGTGGTCGGGCAGCAACTGCACGCCAAGCCCCGCGCGGCTCACCTTGCCGCGGTCGATGAGCTGCGGCACGACGCGCGAGACCGTGTCGGCCGGCACGGCGAAACCGATGCCCGCGTAGGCGCCGCTGGGACTCAGAATCGCCGTGTTCACGCCGATGAGCTGGCCGCGGGAGTTGAGCAGCGGTCCGCCCGAGTTGCCGGGGTTGATGGCCGCGTCGGTCTGGATGACGTCCTGGATGCGCCGCTCGGTCATCGCCATGATCGTCCGCCCCAGCGCGCTCACGACGCCGACCGTCAGCGTCGTGTCGAGGCCGAAGGGGTTGCCGATCGCCAGGACGCTCTGGCCGACCTTCAGATCCCGCGAGGCGCCGACATGCACGGGGACGAGCTTCTCCGCGGGGGCGTCGATCTTCAGAACCGCGAGGTCGTAGTCGGGCGCCGTGCCGACGACCGTGGCCGGGAAGCTCGTCCCGTCGGCGAAGGTCACCGTGATGGCCGTCGCCTGGTGGACGACATGGTAGTTGCTGATGATGTGCCCCTTCCGGTCCCAGACGAAGCCCGAGCCGCTCCCCTGCGGCACCTCGAAGACCTGGAGCCCGAAGAAGCCCCCGCGCACCAGCGTGCGGTTGACGACCGAGACGACCGAGGGCGAGACGGCCTGGTAGATGGCGATGTTGTTGCGTTCGCCGTCGCGCAGCAGGGCGTCCGCGTCGCCGGCGGCCGTCTTCAGTTCCGGTGCCGTGCCGGGCGCAGGTGCCGCCGGGGCGGCCGGCGCCGGGGCGGCCGGCGCCGGCTCGGTGCGCGCCGGGTTGGCGCCGAGCCGCGCGCGCACCGCGGGAGCCACGTTCATCCAGGCGAGCACCAGGAAGACGATCAGCAGCACCAGGGTCAGCCAGGGAAATCTCGATGTCGGTTCCGTCTGCATGCCAGGTCTCCGCGGGTCAGTCGAGCGCGATCTGCACCAGGGTCTCGAGCGTCTCGCCGGGCGCCAGGCGCCGCACCAGGCCGCGCTCCGCCAGGCTGGCCTGTCCCTCGGGACACACGTTGGCGGGCTCGATGCCGGTCACATACTCCCCCTGCCCCAGCATCCGCCACTGCACAAGCCAGGGCAGCTCGGCCACGCGGTAGCTGACGGACACCGCGCGCGCGCCGTTCCGCAGCCGCATCGTGGCGAGTCCGTCGGGCCCCGCGGGGATCTCATGGTAGAAGACCTGCTCGGCAAAGTTCGGCGTCGGCGGGTCGATGAGCATCCAGCGCTCCAGGCCCTCGGCGGCGCGGGCATCCCGCGGCACGACCCGGTGCGGCTCCGCCTCGAGCCGGGCGCCGGCATCGACCAGCGGCCAACCCAGGTTGATGTGGTAGAGCAGCAGGCAGGGGGCCGGCGCGAAGCCGGTGTTCTCGACCGTATCGCGCACCGTGATGCGGTTGTCGCCCAGGGCCGTGGCGATGGAGCGGCGGAGCCGGAGCTTGGCGCCGAAGACGCGCGTCTCGGCCACCACCCCGGTAATCTCCAGCGTGTAGCGGCCCTCCGCCGTCCAGCCGGCGGTGGCGTTGACCTCGTCGGCCGGGAGGTGGCTCAGGCGCCCGTGCAGGCCCAGCGGCTCGCCGCCCGCCACGCAGGGTGTACCGACATTGGCGAGACCGCAGCCGGTCAGCAGCCCACCGCCCCAGCTCCGCAGCCACCCCGCGCCCTCCGGCTCGTAGAACGCCGGCGCCACCTCGCGGTTGGCCGAGATCCAGGCGACCGGAACCCCGTGGATGCTGGCCCGGCCGATGTCGAGGCCGCGGTCGGGATAGACGGTGAAGGCGAGGCCGCTGCCGTTGCTGACCTCCCAGACGCGCATGCCGCGCCCCTTGCCATCCTCGGCGGCCAGGCGCCGGATCGA
>CAYPJN010000518.1:0-2121 GCA_964411055.1 uncultured Lentisphaerales bacterium
GGCCCGAGGACGGCGTGGCCGAAAGCACGAGCAGCGCCGCCAGGGCGCCATGCGCGCTCCGCCGGCGGCGGTCAGACGGCGCATCCCGGCGTGTGTAACGAAGTGTCGTCATATCCGTCTCCCGGTGGCGCCCGCCGCTCACGACGGCGCGGCGAAACGCTGCTCCACACCCTCGAGCAGAATGTGCAGCAGCACCTGGTGGGCCTCCTGGATGCGCTCGGTGATCTGGCACGGGACCAGCAGCTCGCAGTCTCCGCTGCCAGCCAGCGGCCCGCCGTCGCGTCCCAGGATAAGCAGGATGCGCATGCGCCGCCCGCGCGCGGCCTGCACCGCGCGCGCGAGGTTGGCGGCTCGTCCGCTCGTCGAGAAAAGCACCAGCAGGTCGCCCTCCGCGCCCAGCCCCTCGATCTGGCGGCTGAAGGCCTCGTCGAAGCCGAAGTCGTTGCCGATGCAGGTGAGCGCCGTGCCGTCGGCCGTCAGGGCCACGGCGGGCAGGCTGCGGCGGTTGTTGCGGAAGCGCCCCATGAGCTCCTCAGCCAGGTGCATAGCCTCGGCCGCGCTCCCGCCGTTGCCGGCGGCGAGCACTTTGCCGCCGGCCGCGAGCGTGCCGACCAGCATCCCGACCGCCTCGGCGATGCGTCCGCACTGCTGCCGCAGGCTGCTGATGCAGTCGAGGCTCTCTACGATGCAGCGGTCTATCCAGGCCGTCGGATCATTGCATGTCATCTGGTTGTTCTCCATCTTGCGCGTCGGCCTCCTGCCATGTCCACTCCTTAAGCCAGAGGCCCAGCTCGCCGGCGAGGCGGCGGATCTCCTGCCGCCGGCCCGGCTCCAGCGACGTCGTTATTACGATGCCCGACAGACGGTGCTTCCGCGCCAGGGCGGGTACGTCCGAGGGCCGGCCGAGGATCGGCGTGCCGTCGATGATACGTCCGCTGAGCGCCAGGTTGTCGTCGATGATGCCCACGATGTTGCGCGAACGCCAGCCCTTGTCCAGGTTGAAGGCGTTGCGGAAGCAGGAGAAGGTGCGCCCGCCGCCATAGGCCAGGATCTGCTCGCGCGATTGATCGTTCGACTTGGCGCGTTCGAGCGCCATCATACCCTCGCCGAGCAGTTCGCGCGCCATGCGCAGCCCCACCACGGGGAAGGGCGTGCTCAGCATGAAGACCACCGCCTGGCGCCACCATCCGGGAAAGCGCAGGCCGAAAAGGATCACGATGATGCATCCCAGCACCCACCCGGTCAGGAGCGCGGCCACCAGCAGGACGTAGTCGCGGATGCGCACATGGTGCCACGAACGCTGGTAGGTGCTGGTCAGCGCCAGCAGGATCACGATGGGCACGATGAAGAGCGGCATGGGCAGCAGCAGATGCATGCGCGTGGCGGGAATGCCGACCAGACGGTTGGAAAAGAACCAGCAGGCGACCAGCGAGAAGATATCGAAGCCCAGGTAGATCGGCATCACCAGCCGGTTGAGCGTCGGCGTCCGCGCGACATGCAGCAGCGCCCGGCCCGTGTCCCACAGCTCGACGTCGGAGAGGTGGCGCGTAAGAACGAGGGCCACGGCGAGGAAGCCCAGCAGAACGATGCCCGTGGCGCGGCTCTGGAAGAACGAGGCGCTGACGGCCGTCACCACCATCAGTCCGCTGATGCCATACAGGATCCAGGCGGCCTGCTGCTGGCTGATGCCCAGGGCTAGCACGCGATGGTGCAGGTGTTCCTTGTCCGCCTGCATGACATGCACGGCCCGGCCACCATTGTCCACGAGGGCCGGCAGCGCGGCGCGCAGCGAACGGCGCCAGATCGCCAGAACGGTGTCGAAGAGCGGCACGCCCATGACCAATAGCGGCACGCCGACGGAGGCGAGGAAAGCCGACTTGGCCCCTGTGAATAACGGAATGGTGGCAAGCACCAGCCCCAGGAACATGCTGCCGCAGTCGCCGAGGAAGATGGAGGCGGGATGGAAGTTGTAGCGCAGGAAACCCAGGCAGGCGCCGCAGAGGGCGATCAGCGGCAGTGCCTCGCTCGCCTGGTGCCGGCTGGCCAGGCAGACTGCCAGACCGAGAGCGCTGATGATAGCCAGGCCGGCGGCCAGCCCGTCCATGCCGTCGATCAGGTTGA
>CAYPJN010000519.1:0-2116 GCA_964411055.1 uncultured Lentisphaerales bacterium
TCGCCTTCCCAAGCGACACGCCCTACGGCGTCGCCTACCTGCCCTACCTGCCGCGGGAGCAGAGCCTGGCCTCGATGCGCAAGATGCTGGAGGATCTGGCCGCCTCGGGCGGCAACTGCATCCGGCTCTGGCAGAGCACCTGGTGGAACGCGCTGGAGTGGAACGAGCTGGACGACAACTACGGCGGCATCGGACACTACAACCTGAAGAACGCCTGGATCACCGACCAGGTGCTGGAGACCTGCGGAAGGCTCGGCATCCACGCGCTCTTCACGATGCAGAACCACACGCGCTACTTCCGCGAAGAATGGGCGCGGCATCCTCTACGCCGGCGCAACGGCGGCTTCCTCTACGGTCCGTACGATTACTGGCGCGACGAGCGCGCCGTCGCGCCCACCCGCCGCGAGCTGGCCTATGCCATCGCGCGCTTCGCCGACTCGCCGGCCTGCCTCTCGTGGGACTTCGTCAGCGAGGTCGACAACATCATGTACCGCGGTCTTTGGCCCGCCGTGCGCGACCGGACGCTCGGCCACCTGCGGTACATGAAAGAACTGGATCCATACCAGCGCATCGTCGCCAACCACGTCTGCATCCTGACCTACGACTTCCCCTTCTTCGACGAGCCGTTGCTGGAGTTCATCCAGTCCAACGCCTATTCCGGCCTGGCCGGACTCTCCGGGGACCAGATCTTCGCCATCCGCGACTATTCGGCGCTCTTCGCCGACAAGTCCAAGCCGGTCATGGTCTCCGAGTGCGGCGGACACTGGGCGGGCGACCCGGCCGCTAAGATGCGCCGCGACACCTTCGGCGCGATCTGGGCCGGCGTGGCCAGCCGTCTCTCGGGAGTGCCGCAGAGCTGGTGGTGGAACTTCAACTACGGCGAGAACCTCGGGCGCCTGTACCGGATCGTCGCGGACTTCATGGCCGGAGAAGATTTGATCGCCGAGGACACGCCCGAGTCGGGCGGCTGGCGCAACCGCGAGGCGCCGTGCGGAAGCGCCGAGGGCAACCTGCGCGCCCTGATGGTGGGCAACAATGCGCGGCGCTTCCTCTTCCTCTTCAACTACGACACCGTCTGCCGCACGCGCCTGATCCCTTCGCTCTGCACCAGCAACACCGTGGCCTTCGCCGAGATGCGGCCGGGACGCTACGTCGCGGAATACTGGGATCCGCTGACCGGCCCCACAGGCCGGCGCGAGACGGTCGTCGTCGACGAGCAGGGAGAGGGGCTCCTGCGTCCGCCGGCCTTCGGCGAAAGCTGGATGGTAAAGCTCGTCCGCGACACGGCGGAGGCACCTGGCCGTCATGCCAATCTGGAAACCAGGAAGTCAGGAATTGCGGCGGTTTCCGGCGATACTTCCCGTTCCCTGGATACCCAAATGCATAAATTGCCGTCAGAGCCGGATCAGTCAACCGGCATTGAAAGTCCTCCGTTGCCGCTCTCCTGGGAGATCGAGCCGCTGCTGCCGGTGCGCGCGGAAGCGGCGGCGCGCACCTATGTCGAGGTGCGTCTCGCACTGCCCGCGGAGGGACGGGGACGCTTCCCCGCCGTCACGGATGCCGCCGGGGCGCCGGTGCCCTGCGATTGGGAATGGCTGGAGGACCGGCGTGGATGGCTGCTCCGCATTCCGGGCACATCCGCGGGACCCTTCAAGGTCGCGGCCGTCTCCCGTCCGCCGGCCGCCGCCTGGGGCTTCGATCCGCAGGCCGTCGGGCTCGAGGTGGAAGTCGTGCCGTGGCGCGGCGGGGCGCTGCCGACGGCCGAGAGATTCGGGCAGGCCTTTACTGGCGCCGGGGGCGGACGCCGGGCACGCATGGCCGCCGTGGACCAGCTAGAGAACCCGCTGGGCGACAATGATTTCTTCCTGGCCGTCTACCGCGGGCCGCTTGCCGTGCCGGTCGATGGCGTCTACCGGCTGGCGCTCAACAGCGACGACGGCGGCTTCCTCAAGCTGGACGGCCGGGTGATCGTGAGCTGGCCGGGCCCGCACGACATGGAGAATATCAACAGCCCGCTGAGCAACACCTGGTCGCACAACGCCGAGCTCGCACTCGAACGGGGACTGCACTGGATCGAGTGCTACCACCAGGAGGAGCGGGGCGCCCAGCTCGCCCG
>CAYPJN010000520.1:0-2095 GCA_964411055.1 uncultured Lentisphaerales bacterium
CGGCCCCCGTGCTGGGCGTGGCCCTGACGCACCGCGCCGGGTCGCCGATGTGCGGTGTGCCCTACCACGCGCTCGACGCCTACCTCGCCAAGCTTGTGCGCGCCGGGCGCAAGGCGGCCATTTGCGACCAGATGGAGGATCCCGCCACCGCCAAGGGCATCGTGCGCCGCGAGGTCACGCGCGTCGTCACCCCCGGCACGGTCATCGAGGACACGATCCTCGACGCCGCCCGCAACAACTACCTCGCCGCGCTCCATCAGTCCGCTCCCGGCCGCTACGGCCTGGCGCTCCTCGATCTTTCGACGGGCGACTTCACGGTCGAGGAACTCGCCGGCGACGAGGCGTTGCGCGACACCCTGCGGCGCCAGGCGCCCAGCGAGTGTCTCGTCGGCCGTGAACAGCGGGAGCAGCCGCCCCTGGCCAGCCTGCTGCGCGCGGCGGCCATCCCCGCCGTCACCGGCGTCGACGACTGGACCTTCCACCACGACGTGGCGCGCGAGGAGCTGCTGCGCCACTTCCGCATCCACTCGCTCGACGGCTACGGCTGCGAGCGGCGTCCGGCGCTGATCGGCGCCGCGGGGGCGCTGCTGCGCCACGTGCGCGAGGAGCTGCGCCGCGCCGTGGGCCATGTCCGTTCGTTGCAGGTGCGCCAGCCCGGCGACAGCCTGCTGCTCGACGAAACCACTTGCGCCAACCTCGACCTCGTCCCCCTGCGCGGACGGCCTGCCGCGGAGACGCTGCTCGGCGTGCTGGACAACACCCGCACCCCGATGGGCGCGCGCCTGCTGCGGCGCTGGCTGCTGCGCCCCCCCTGCGACATCGGGACCATCGCGGCGCGCCACGACGCCGTCGGGCGCCTCTGCACGGAACGCGCGCTGCTGGGCGCGCTGCGCGAGCCGCTGGCAGACGTTCGCGACCTCGAACGACTGATCACCCGCATCGGCTCGGGGCAGGG
The DNA here is from genome assembly GCA_964411055.1 of uncultured Lentisphaerales bacterium. Classification (GTDB taxonomy): domain Bacteria; phylum Verrucomicrobiota; class Kiritimatiellia; order RFP12; family JAAYLN01; genus JAAYLN01. The sequence goes on from CAYPJN010000520.1 coordinate 956, forward strand.
CAACGGGCGCGACCTGCGCGCGCTGGCCACATCGCTGCAGGCTCTGCCGCGCCTGTCGGCGCCGCTGGCGGAGGCCGGCGGCGAAGGTCTGCTTCCGGACGCCGTCCGGCGCCTGCATCCGCTGCCCGCGCTCACCGAGCGGCTGCTGCGCGGCCTGGTCGACACTCCGCCGCTGGCGCTCAAGGAGGGCGGACTGATCCGCGAGGGCTACCATGCGCCGCTCGACGAGCTGCGGCAGATGGCGGGTGAAGGCCACGCCTGGTTGGCGCGCTACCAGGCCGAGGAGCAGGAGCGCACGGGCATCCGCACCCTCAAGGTGCGCCACAACCGGATTTTCGGTTTCTACATCGAGATCTCCAAGGCCCAGCTCGCCCAGGTGCCGGCGAACTACGAGCGGCGCCAGACGCTGGTCAACGCCGAACGCTTCATTACGCCCGAACTCAAGGACTACGAGCAGCGCATCTTCGGCGCCCAGGACCGCGCCTGCGCCCTCGAGTACGAGCTCTTCTGCGAACTGCGCGACGCGGCGGCGGCGGAGACGACGGCCATCCAGGAGACGGCCGCGGCCGTGGCCGAGCTCGATGTGCTGGCCTCGCTCGCGGACCGCGCGCTGGCGCTCGGCTACGCGCGGCCCGAGATGCACGCGGGCGACGATCTGCAGATCGCCGCCGGACGCCATCCGGTCATCGAGCAGCTTCCCGACGCCGAGCGCTTCGTGCCCAACGACACGCGGCTCGACTGCCGCCGCAACCAGATCGCCGTGATCACCGGCCCCAACATGGCCGGCAAGTCGACCTACATCCGCCAGGTCGCGCTCATCGCCATCATGGCCCACGCGGGCTCTTTCGTGCCGGCGCGTTCGGCGCGCATCCCGCTGCTCGACCGCGTCTTCACGCGCGTCGGCGCCGGCGACGACCTGGCCCGCGGGCGCAGCACCTTCATGGTCGAGATGCAGGAGACGGCCAACATTCTCAACAGCGCCACGGCGCGCAGCCTGATCGTCCTCGACGAGATCGGCCGCGGCACGAGCACCTTCGACGGCATCAGCATCGCCTGGGCCGTGGCCGAGTTCCTGCACAACACGCCGCGGGTCAAGGCCAAGACGCTCTTCGCGACGCACTACCACGAGCTGACCGACCT
>CAYPJN010000521.1:0-2095 GCA_964411055.1 uncultured Lentisphaerales bacterium
AGGCCAGGAGGCACCAGAAGGCCCGCGCGTTGCTTTTCTCGCCGAACATGCGCACAGCATAGCATGCCCGTCGCGGCGCTTCAACCGCCGGTGCGGGTAATCGGCTAGCGACAGGGGGGCGGCAGGGTTGAGCGAGGGGAAGCGGAAGGCCGGCGGCTCCCCGCTACTGTTTTGCGGCACCATTTTCGGAGGGAACGCGGTCAGTTCCGGTGGCCATCGTGAACTCACTGCGTAGGCACGTATAGCGGCAGCCCCCCGAACAGCCGGGCGAACATGTTGGCGTTCCGATCCTGGGCGTAGTGGTCCAGTGCCTTCGCCAGCCGTTCCTCGGGATCGGTGCAGCAGGCGTTGAGCGTATGCAGGATGCTCATCAGGACGCTCCGTGTCTCGCGTCCCCGGGCCGACTGGGAGCCGTGGCTGATCTTGCGCGCGATGGCCAACGGCCGGACCGCGCGCTCGGCGACATTGTTCTCGGCAGGCACGCGCGGGTCTTCGGTCCAGTGCCAGAGGCGGTGCACGTTCTCGCGGAAGATGTTCTGGATGCCCTGCACGGAAGGGTGGTGCGCCGGCGCGAGGGCGATGGTCTCGATTTCCCGCCGGATGAGCGCCGCGCGCACGAAGTAGGAAACCGGATCCCCGGCGCAGGTGGTGCGCAGCGACATGGCCGCGCACAGCCATGGGACGAGGGCCTCCGCGAAGGTCCTGCACTCCCGCGATGCGGGGTTCTCGACCACGAGGGCGAGCGTGTCGCGCTTCAGATGCTCGAAGCAGTAGCCCCGCTCGCCGGCGAAGCAGTTGTAGGCGGCGTAGCGGTCGGTCACGAGCGTTCCGCCGCAGTCGGCGAGCACGTCCGCCGGCACGGACATGGCGCGTGTCTGCTCGCAGACGAAGAGCCTGATGCGCCCGGCGACGAACACCCAGGCATAGCCATTGTTCCCGTCCGTGCGCCACGGGGTCTCGTCCGCGTGCTTCACGGCGGCGTTCCGGAGCCGGGCGCGCAGGCCGTCGGTGGCCGGGCGAAGAAGCGTGGCCAGGCGGTGCATCTCGTTCAGAAGCGTTCCCTTGGGCACGCCGAGCCTGTCGGCCACCGTGCCCATCGTATTGCCGTCGAGGTACTGCTCGCGGGCCACGCGCGCCAGAAGCCGGTTCGTCAGGCGGGTCTTGGGCAGCACGCCGGGGACGCGGGGACGCACGGGCTTCCGGCAGCGCGGGCAGTACCGCGCCGGCACCCGCACGCGCCGCCGGAAGGACGGCAGGGGATGACAGTCTATCAGGTCGCGGATGGCCTCCGCCCCTCCCGGGAAGTCGATCAGGTCGCCGCCGCAACAGGGACAGGTGTCCGGGGCCGGCAGGTCTTCGACAACGGGCTCGGGGCCTTCGGGAGGGTTCCAGCCGTGCCCCGCATGGCCGGCAGGCGCACCGCCCTTGCGCCGCTGCACCTCGGCGGACGTCAGTTCGGGCAGTGAAGGCTTCACCAGCCGCTGCGACGAGGGGGTCGAAAGCCCGAACGGCTGCTCCTTCGCGGTACGCTCCTGCCGGGCCAGCTTGGCCTTGAGCCTGGCGACTTCCTCCGTGAGCCGCGCGTTCTCGGCCAGCAGGTTCAGGTACTTCGGACAGTGGCAGTCCTGCGACGCTCGCCGGGTCCGCGTCAACGTTTCGCCTCCCCGCGCAGGGCCAGCACCAGGTCCCGGCCGGCCGCCGTGATCAACCGCTCCAGTTCCCGCCCGTTCGCGATGGCCCGACGCAACCGTTCGGCGTGGGCCGGCCGGACGTACAGACCCCGGAGTTTGCCGCCCTCCCGGAAGGTGAAGAGCAGTCTGGGATGCTTGCGGCCCGAGGCGCAGGATTTGCAGTTCTTCCGCGTGCAGGGAGATCTCGTCTGCGCGAGGGAACCCTTCGCGACGGGCCAGAGGGCTGCCGCGTCCGCCAGGAATTCAGCCTTGGCACGGTCGTCGGCCTGATGTGCTGTTGTTTTCATGTCGTACGTTTATCATAATACAAACGAACATGCAAGCGCAAAAAAAAATTATATCCAGCTCCCTTTCCACTTCCTCTCGCTCTTGAACTGCCTCCACCCCTGTCGCTAGCCGATTAC
>CAYPJN010000522.1:0-2080 GCA_964411055.1 uncultured Lentisphaerales bacterium
ATAAAACGCTACCGCGTGCTGATTTCGGTTTCGAACGGCAGCCATCTGGGCCGCACCTTCGTCGGCGGAATCGCCAAGTTCGCGTGTGTCCAGAGGGACTGGGATGTCCGGTTCATCTCCGGGCGCGAGGACGACTGCCCACCCGACGAGCTCGTCCGCGAGAAGTATGACGGCTCCATTGTCGCCTTCGCCTCGCTTCCCGCCACGTTCGACAACGGCGCTATTCCGGTCATCTATCTCTGGCCCACATCCGGCAACCTGCCGTCTTTCGGCAGCGGGAAAACCGGAAGCCCGGCAGACGCGCGGCACAGGATCACGGCCGACGAGGAACGCACCGGCGCCATCGTCGCCGCATACTTCATTGAACGGGGATTCCGCAACTTCGCCTTCGCCGGCGGCCTGCAGTCGGGCGCGTGGTCCGACGCCCGTGAAGCCTCGTTCGTCGCGGCCCTCAAAAAGTCCGGCTACCCGTGCGCAGTCTACAAGCATGGTGGGCGCAATGCGCCACGCGTTTTCCGTCACGCCCTTCGCGAAGACGCCCGCACCTGCGAATGGATGATGTCGCTCCCGAAGCCGTTGGCGGTCTTCGCCGCCTATGACCGGCGCGGCCAGCAGATCCTCCGCTGCTGCCGCAAGTTGGGCCTGCAAGTCCCGCGAGACGTCGCCGTTGTCGGCATGGACAACGATGAAACGATTTGCGAGAGCTGCAGCCCGCCGCTTTCCAGTCTCTCGCAGAACCTCGCCCAGGTCGGAATGCTGGCAGCCGGGAACCTCGACAAACTCATGCGCGGCTGGACGCCACCGGGCGGCGGTGCCCTCGTCATGTGCACGTCCGCCGGGCAGATCGTCACGCGCGAGTCGTCCGACATCCGGTTCGACTGTGACTCCGCTCTCGTTGCTCGCGGCATGGCGCTCGTCAACGACGAGCAGTTCCCGGCGACCAGCGTCTCCGCCCTGGCGTCGCGCCTATGCGTCTCGGAACGCCTGCTCCGCCTCCGATTCCGCCAGAACCTTGGCACGACACCCCACGCCGCGATTGCGTCCGCAAGACTCGAGCGTGCCCGCCGCATGCTCGCCGAAACCGGTATGCCCATCGCGCAAATCTCGGAGGCCTGTGGATTCACAGACGTCAGCCACATGGACAAGGTCTTCCGCAAGCATCTCGGAGCCCGCCCATTCTCCTTCCGCCGCTGAGTTCCGCGCAACCATTCGCGCTTTGCCGATTTGTACTTTTTTGCAGCAGAATTTTGCCGGTTTATACATTGAAGTTCGACGAAGCAATGTGCTACATTCAGGGTGTTTACAAGGAGTCGCCGATGAACCACATGCGCATTTCCGCGGTCCTTGCGTCGCTCGCGGCGCTCGTCGCGACGGGCGCCGACGTGTACGTTGCGGCAGACGGCGTCGACGACAACGCCCCCGGGCGCGGAACGGAATCGTCGCCCTACGCGTCGATTCCCTACGCCCTTGCGCAACTGGGCGCGGCCTCCGACGGCACCGTGTTGATGGTCAGGTAGACAAAGTGAATCGCGAAGGCGGGGGAGATCCATGAGAATCAGGCTTTTGGCGGAAAGCTTCGCACTGCTGGCCGCGTGTGGCGCCTACGGCGCGACCTATTACGTGGCGACGGCCACGTCCACGCCGCCCGGCAGCGACGCCCAGGCGGGCACGGCCGAGGCGCCGTTCCTGACGATCTCCAACGCGCTCGCGCATGCCGACCCCGCAGGCGGCGACACCATCCGCGTCGGGGACGGCCTCTATGAAATCACTTCGCAGCTGTCCGTGTCCATTCCCGTGACCATTCAATCCGTCAACGGCCGCGACAAGACGGAGGTGAGGCGGATCAACGTCCTGACAACAACGGCCACCGATGTGGAACGGTGCCTCTACCTGGACAACGCCTCGGCGGTCGTTGACGGCCTGACCTTCTCCGGCGGCCGCATCTACCACGGCAGCGGTTCGGAGACCGCGGACTGCATGGGTGCGGGCATCCTGATCGGAACCGCGGGCGGCACGCTGCGGAATTCGGCGATCACCAATTGCCTCATTGCCCGTAGCGGCGTCTACGGCGGCGGACTGG
>CAYPJN010000523.1:0-2079 GCA_964411055.1 uncultured Lentisphaerales bacterium
GCCTGCGCCAGGTTGCCCATGCCCGCCGGCAGGTAGGTGATCTCCGGCGTGACGATCAGGATGCGCGGTTTCCGCGCCTCCCCGCTGCTGCTGCTGTTTCCGTTGCTGTTGCTCTTCAGCCCCATGTGCCAAGCCCCGTGCATGATGCGGCGCGCACCAAATCGGCGGCGGCATGTCCGCCATTCCGACGAGCATCAGCGTATCAGAAACCAGACGGGCTGGCAAATCCTGCCCGGGCATCACCGTGTGGCATCACCGTGGGCCGCTGGCGCAAGGGCTGGAGCATGATGCGACAGGTTGTCGCGCGTCGCTCACGGTCCGGGATGCGGCGGCACAGGGTGTTCGGCGGCCCACAGCGCCTGCCGTGCCACGCCCATCATGATGTGAGCGTCGTCGGCGGTCTGGACACCGCGCGAGAAGATGCGCTGGAAACCCTGCATCATGTGGTCGGCCTTCTCCGCGTGCATGAAGCCGATGGCCAGCATCGCCTGCCGCCAGAGCGCCAGCAGGCGGGAGCGCTGTGCGGCGGCCGCCGGGGCCGACTTCTCGGCGGGCGCCTCGAAAGCGCCGCCGGCCACGAAGATCTCGTAGCAGCAGATCATCGCCGCCTGGGCCACGTTGAGGGAGACGTAGCCCGTGTCCGCGGGTATGCGCACAAGGTGCGTACAGAGCGCGATCTCGTCGTTGGCCAGGCCGTTGTCCTCGCGGCCGAAGACGAGCGCGACGCGCCCGCGCGCGGCGGCCTGCAGCAGCGCCGGCGCCCATTCGCGCGGCGTGCGCACGTGCTGGCGGTAGAGCCCCAGGCGCGTCGTCGTGCCGACGACGGCGGCGCAGTCGGCCACGGCCGCCTCCAGCGTGGCCACCTCGCGCCGGTCGCGCAACAGTCCTCCCGCATGCACTGCCAACTTCTCGCCCTCCTCCCAGCCGTCGACGATCCGGGGCGCGACCAGCGTCAGGTCCGAGAAGCCCATGTTGGCCATGGCGCGGCAGACCGATCCCACGTTGCCGCTGTATAGCGGCTCGACCAGCACGATGCGGAAGGCATTCATCAGGGACATGCCGGAGAGCGTAGTCCATCCGGACGCTCCCGGCAAGCATCCGCTTTGCCTTCTCTCCCCATACATCGGCGCCATGGCCGCTATTGCATCCCTGCGGATGCCTGTGGTATACGGAAGGGCTATGTCGATCGGGAAAAGAGGCTGCTGGATCGATGCCCCGGCCAAGATCAACCTGACGCTCGAGATTCTCGGGCGCCGTCCGGACGGCTACCACGACATCCGCAGTCTGCTGATGCCGCTCGAGCTGGCCGACCGCATCGAGATCCGCGAGGCGCCGCGCGACGCGCTCGAGGTGGTGGCGGACGGGGTGGATACCGCGGCGATCGGCCCGGCGGCGGAGAATCTTGCCATGCGGGCGGCCGGCCTGGTGCGCCGGCGCGCGGGCGTGCCGCAGCCGCTGGCCGTGCGCATCGTCAAGCGCATCCCCGTTGGCGGGGGGCTCGGCGGCGGCAGCGCCGATGCCGCCGCCATGCTGGTCGCGCTGAACCAGCTCTGGGGCCTGGGATGGCCGCGCGAGACGCTCGTCGGGCTGGCTCAGGAACTGGGCAGCGACGTGCCCGGGCTCGTCCATGGCGGGGCGGTGCGCCTGGAGGGCCGCGGCGAGCGGGTGGCCGCGGCCTGGCCGGACGCCGCCGGCCGGATTTCCCGGTTGCCGGTGCTGCTCGTCAATCCCGGGATCGCGGTCTCCACGGCCGAGGTCTTCCGCTCCTGTTCTGGAGTATTGACCTCGGAGCGGGATTCCTATACGATATTACATTCCGCGCTCCTTGGAGGCGGCCCGCGGGCCGCCGCCCAGGGCTTGTTCAACGGTCTCGAGGCCGGCGTCTTCCGGAAGCACCCCGCGGTGGCGCGCGCGGCGCATCTGCTGAAGGCGGCCGGCGCGCCGGGCGTGTTGTTGTCCGGCAGCGGCGCGACGGTATTCGCGCTGGTCGAGAACGTTGGGCAGGGCGAGCGGATACGCCGGGGTCTGCCGGGCGACTTATGGAGTCGGTTGACCTGGACATTGCCCGATGGTGTAATG
>CAYPJN010000524.1:0-2073 GCA_964411055.1 uncultured Lentisphaerales bacterium
GTTACAGTAGGGTCGCCCTGCGTGTCAAGAACAACGATGGATGCGCGCCCGCGTCCGCCGCTGCGGCTGCAGACAATGTGCCGCCCGTCGGGCGCCCAGGAGGGATCCTCGTGGTCTGGGCCAGAGGTTATGACATCAGAGCGCCCCGTGGAAGGATCAAGCAGGGCAATCTGGTAGCCGTTCTGCCGCGTGCAGCAGGCGATGCGCCCGTCGGGGCCCCAGCTCGGCGCCACGTTCTCGCTGCCACGAATGGAAATGCGCCGCGGCTGCTTGTTGTCCGCCCGCATGACGTAGACCTGGGGGCTGCCGCTGGCGTCGCTGACGTAGGCGATGGACTGGCCGTCGGGCGACCAGCAGGGGCTGGCCTCCGCCGCGCGCGGCGACTGGGTCAGGCGCGTCAGGCGCCGCGTGCCCAGGTTGAGGATGTAGAGCTCGGGATTGCCGGGGAGCGAAAGTATGAGGGCCATCAGGGTGCCGTCGGGCGAGACGGCGCCGCCGGTGTTCAGACCGGTGAACTGCGCCAGCGGCACGCGCGTGCCGCCGGCGGCCGGCACGCGGTAGATGCAGGGGTAGCCGCGGAGGAAGCTGGTGTAGAAGAGATGGCCGCCGTCCGGATGCCAGTAGGGCGAGAGGCAGTTGACGCGATCCTGCGTCAGGCGCACCATGCCGGCGCCGTCGGCATCGCATATGTAGATGTCGCTACCGTCGTGCTTGCCGATCATGGCGATGCGTGTGGCCGCCATGCCGGTCTTGCCGAGCACGCGCCGCACGAGCTCGTCGCTGAGGCGGTGGGCCTGCCAGCGCGCTTCGTCGCGGGTGCGCGTGGTCTCGGCCCACGCGCACTGCCCCTTGGGCCACGTCGCATCGATCTGCGTGCGCAAGGCGTCCGCCCCGCCCTGCGCGGCGCCCGCGAGGCGGATCGCCTCATAGCGCCCGCTGCCGACGGTGAACCAGCCCGAGCGTTCGAGATCCGCCTTGAGCGTTTGAACGAAGAGCTGGCCCATCTCGCCGGAGGCACGCAGCTCGGCAAGCGATAGGCTCTCCTTGCCGCTGCCGCCCGCGCCGACTACCGAGATGTCCGCGGCAACAACCATGTTAACGATGAGCGCATAAAGGAGCGCGAGAATGGCTATGCGTGGCATGGGGATCTCCGGCGAAGAATCGTCATGGTCTGGGTTCGTTGTTGGACGGTATTGTGCCATGTTCGCCGATGCAATTCAACCCAGGGTCCAACGTCAGCTCCATCCGGTAGTCATCCATGACGAAATCGTTGCCGATCGGCTGCACGATTGCGGCGGCGCGGCGGAAGCCCTGGCGTTCGTACCATCGGAGGGTCGGGTTGCCTTTGTTGACCGTCAGCCAAAGCGTCGCCAGCCCCTGCCCGCGCGCACGCTCCGCGACAAAGTCGAGGATCGCCCTTCCCAACCCCTTCCCGCGCATCGCGCGGCGCACATAGAGCTTGCTGATCATCATCCGCCTCTCCGGCAGCTCGGCGCGGATCGCGAAGTAACCTTGCGGTTGGCCATCGGCAACCGCAAGGAAATAGGCGGTTCCAGCGGCTATCTGGGCCGCGATGGCGGCCGGGCTCTGGAAGTTCTCCAGCATGTACTCAACCTGGCGGCTGCCGATCAACCCGGTATAGTGCTCCCGCCAGATCTCCCCCGCCAAACGGCTGGCAAGGGCCACCGCCCCCTTCGTCTCCACCGGCCGCAACTCTATGTGCATCTTGGTTACGCCAATCCGCCCTGTCGGACAAGAGCGCGAACAAAGGTCAACGATGAAATCACTTCCGGTCATTGCCCGCGGCGCCGAGCCGTTCGCGCACCTCGGGCAAGGCCAGAACCGTGCGGCAGGCGCCGAAGACATCGTCGGTCATGGCGCGGGAAGAGACGGTCGCCGACGTCACGGCGTCGGGCCTTCCCCCGCTGCCGTCGGCAGGGCGGTTCTCGAAGGCCTTGTAGAAGGGCGCCCGGATGCGGTCGAACCATTTCTTGTCCTCTCGGTGGGGGCCCACATCGACGCCGCGGATCCTGCCGTCGGCGCCCAGCGCGACCCAGACGCCGATCTCGCCGC
>CAYPJN010000525.1:0-2070 GCA_964411055.1 uncultured Lentisphaerales bacterium
GGGCGTGTCCGCGGGCAGGCCCAGCAGCGTCAAGAGGTCGGCCATGGGGATCCCCCCGCGATGAGCCGAGCCGTGGCCAAGTCGGCGCTGCTGTTCCGGGCGACCGAACCGCTGCGCCGCGAGATCCGGATGCTGACGACCAACGGCTGGTTCACGGCGGCCCAGACGCGGCAGACCCAGCCTCCGTATCCGATCCTGCTGCCCGACACGATGGCCGACACGCTGGGCCTCGCGGCCGCGGAGGTCGACGCCGGCGGGGTGACCGTCAAGATCAACGGCGTCGCGTTCGCCGTGCAGGGGATCTTCAGCGCCGAGTCGCTGCAGAACACGCGCGACCTCGACGGCGACACGCTGCTGCCGTTCGATGCCGAGGCCCTCATCCGCCCGCAGGTGAGCGACAACAACCTGCTCGCCGAGATGGACGATCCGCGGGTCGTGGCCGAACAGGTGATCATCGGGCTTGTCGGGTGTTTCAACGCCACGACGGATGGGGCCATGCGGACGGTCTCGGCCGCGGTCAGCATGGACCAGGCCAGTTTCGCCGCGGCGCGCGCCGAGGTCGCCGGCTACCTGGAGCAGACGGGGCGCGATGTCAACTACGGGCTCGACGGCACGGCCTACAACGGGCGGCGCGCGCGCTCGCGCTCGCTGGCCGGCATGGCCGACCTGCTGATCCCGCTGATCATCGCGGCCCTGACCGTGCTCAACACGATGAAGGGCTCGGTCTACGAGCGCCGCGACGAGATCTTCGTCTACAACGCCGTCGGCATCGCGCCGCGCTACATCTTCTTCATGTTCGTCGCCGAGGCCCTCGTCTACTCGGTCGTCGGCGCCCTCCTCGGCTACATCCTCAGCCAGGGCACGGGCCGCGTCCTCACGGCGCTCGGCTGGACCGGCGGCCTGAACATGAACTTCACCTCGATCTCGACGGTCTACGCCTCGCTGGCGATCGCCGCCGCGACGATCGCCTCGACCTACTTCCCCGCGCGCTCCGCGATGGAGATCGCCAAGCCGGCGGACAATGCCGGCTGGACGCTGCCGCCGCCCACCGACGACGACGAGCTGGCCTTCGACCTGCCCTTCACCTTCACGCACTACGACCGCATCGCGGTACTGGGCTTCTTCCACCAGTACTTCGTGAACCACGGGGAGGGCAGCGCCGGGCCCTTCTTCGCCGCGGATCCGGTCCTGACCGTCAGCGAACGGCGCGATCCGCTGGCCGGCGACGGCTACATCCCCGTGATCGATGTGCAGGTCTGGCTCAAGCCCTTCGACCTCGGAGTCTCGCAGCGGATCCTCATCGAGCTGGCCACCGACCCCGACACCCGCGAGTACATCTCCCGGATGCGCCTGATCCGCGTGACGGGCACCCGCGAGGCCTGGCTGCGGCTCAACGGACCGCTGGTCGCCCGGATCCGCCGGCACTTCCTGCACTGGCGCGCGGTGCCGAACGACATGAAGCAGGATCTCTACGGCCGCGCCCGCCGGCTGCTCGAGGCGCAGGTTGCCAGGAAGGAGCTTTCGCATGGCCAGGGTTGACAAGGAGCTCGAACAGTACCGCAACCTGCTGAAGACCCCCGACACCTACGAGGAGGGGTTCGGCTGGACCACGATCATCGGTATCTTCTTCTGCGGTGCCATCATGATGCCCGGCGCCATCTACCTCGGCCTGATGACCGGCGGCGGCATGGGCAGCGCGGCGACCTGGGTGACGGTGATCCTCTTCAGCGAGGTGACCCGGCGCGCGATGAAGACCATGAGCAAGGGCAACCTGATTGTCCTGCTCCACGCCGCCGGCGTGATGATGGCCGGCAGCGCCCTGATACCGGGCGGCCCCTTCGGCGAGCTCGTGTACCGCGCCTTTCTGGTCACCTCCGACGCCGCGCGCGACATGGGCATGCGCGACTATTTCCCCACGTGGTGGTGTCCCAAGCCGGACAGTCCGGCCATCACCGAGCGCATGCTCTTCCACAAGGACTGGCTGGTGCCGGCCCTCATACTGGCCTTCGTCTCGATCATCGGCCTGGTCAACAAGTACACGCTCGGCTACTTCTTCTTCCGGCTCTGCTC
>CAYPJN010000526.1:0-2067 GCA_964411055.1 uncultured Lentisphaerales bacterium
TGACCTGTCCGCTCAGGCCCTTGAAGTACTTGCAGGTGCGGGCGTGCATCTCCTGCGACCGGGGGCCGGGGGGCGGGACGGTGATGCAGGGAACTTGGTCGAGCGGGACGTGCGCCCAGTAGGCGGGGCCTTCGGCAAACTTGCTCATGGAAAAATCCTTTTCAACATGGGGTGAAGCCGGTTACGGGCTTCCGGAGCACGCATTTCCGGACAATTCGGTAACGTTAACATCTTCAGGCCCGCCTGTCCATACATTCGTCCTGGTTGTCCTCGTTCGTTCTCGTCCTCGATCTCCGTGCTGTAACGAACCATGGGCGCGGTTCCACCCGCGCCGGATGCTTTGGCCGGCGTGGAAGCCGGCCCTCCAGACGCCAGCGGCGGGAGCAAGTGCCGCTGGCGCGCGCACTAGTCGGCGATGGTGACGGGCGTGCCTTCGGTCACCAGCATGAAGAGCTCCTCGGCATCGCTGTTGCGCATGCGGATGCAGCCCGCGCTCGACTGGCGGCCGATGGTCGAAGGATCCCAGGTGCCGTGGATGCCGTAGCCGCGGGCGGGTGGCGTCTCGCCGGTGGCCGCCAGCGACATCCAACGCGTGCCGAGGATGTTCTCCGGGTCACCGAAGGGCACGACCTGGCCGTTGGGGCGCCACCAGGGCGGGTTCTCGATCTTGTCCTGGATGCGGAACGTGCCGACGGGAGTGCGGCCGTACATGCCGGTGCCGACCGTGTAGCGTCTGAAGAAGGCGCCGTTGAGCGTCAGCAGCAGGTCGTTGGAGGTCTTGCCGATGCAGATGGCGAAGGCCGGCTTGTCGAGGATCCGCAGTCGGTCGCCGACCTGGATGCGGTCGGGGTTCGGGATGTTGTTGGCCCGGATGATAAGCTCGGCGGTGCAGCCGTGGCGGCGTGCCAGCACCTTGATGGAGTCGCCCGCGCGGATGGCGTAGTCGATCTTCTCAGGCATGATGCGCGGCGTGCCGACGAGCGTGACGTTGACCGCGCCGAGACGCGCCTCGGCGAAGGGGCGCGCTGCGACGGCGTCGGTCCGCGCAAGGAGCGCCAGATAGTTGGTGCGCGCCGCGAGGAGCTGGTCGGCGGCCTCGTCTGCCTGGGCGCGGGCGAGAAGAGCCGCGGCCTCGGCGGGTATCGCGCCGGCCGCCGGCGGGACGGCGGCGCCGGGATCGCCTGAGCCGGGCGCCGCGGCGGATGCGGACGGGTTGGCGGCGGACGCGGCGGCGGGTGGCGCGCCGGCGTCCGGGGTGGACGGCTGGCGCCGTTCCAAATGGCGTAGCAGCAGGATGCCGCCGATCGTGGCGACGGTAACCACGGCGACGATGACCAGCCACGGGCGCCGCGACGAGCCGCGGAAACCCTCCAAATCCTTGAGCATCATTCCCGGGTCGGGCATGGCATTTCTCCTAGTTATGCGTTTCTCCAGTGTAGACCAGCTTAGTGGCGCTGTCCAGAACGCAGATGGCGTAGATGTGCACAGTTGAAGAGGCTACGGATTTAGCGGATGGGAGAGAGGGTTTTTATGGTGCTAATCGAATACGGAATACGCGAAACAGCGGTTTCCTTTTCGCCGCCGACCCGCTAAAATGGCCCGCATCCGGCGCGCCTGCGCGCCGCGACGACGAGGAGCGAGCCACATGCCATCCCTTGAGACACACTACCTGGGCCTTTCCCTGAAGAACCCGCTGGTCGCCAGCAGTTGCCCGTTGACGAGCCGCCTGGAGACCGCCCGCGAGCTGGAGGCGGCCGGCGTCGGAGCGATCGTCGTCCGCTCGATCTTCGAGGAGCAGATCCGCGGGGAGGTCGCCCCGATGTACGACGCCCTGGCGGAGTCGGGCTCCAGCGTGGCGCTCGACTACCTGCGCGCGGACCTGCCGATGCGCCTGGGGCCGGAGAAGTACATCGAGAACCTCAAGGCCGTGCGCAAGGGGTTGAAGATTCCCGTCATCGCCAGCGTCAACTGCATCGCGCCCGACCAGTGGGTGGCCTTCGCGCGCAAGATCCAGCATGCCGGCGTCGATGCACTGGAGCTCAACGTCTACGACATTCCCGAGGATCC
>CAYPJN010000527.1:0-2052 GCA_964411055.1 uncultured Lentisphaerales bacterium
CAAGACCTACGCCCGCGAGAAGTATGGCCCCGACCGGCGCTATTTCATCACCTTCAATAACGCCTTCCACGGTCGCACGCTCGGCGCGCAGCTCGCGGGTGGCAACCCCAAGTCCAAGCAGTGGATCGGCACGCTGAGCCCCGACTTCGTCCAGGTGCCGTTCCCCGACGGCTTCAAGAACCGCGACACCTCCTTCCAGCTCTTCCTCGACACGCTGGTGGCCAAGGGCATCCGTCCGGAGCAGATCGCCGGCGTCATGTCGGAGAGCTACCAGGGCTGCGGCCCCGACTTTCTTCCGGTTGAGTACGCCCGCCAGCTCGAGGCCTTCTGCCGCCGTCACGACATCGTGCTCGTGATGGACGAGGTGCAAGCCGGCTTCGGCCGGACGGGCAAGATGTTCTGCTTCGAGCACTACGGCATCAAGCCCGACCTGATCGCCTGCGGCAAGGGGATCTCCTCGTCGCTGCCCCTGTCGGCCGTGATCGGCCGCAGCGACCTGATGGGGTTCTATGCGCCGGGCTCGATGACCTCGACGCATTCGGCCTCGCCGCTGTCCGTGGCGGCCGCCATCGCCAACGTCGAGATCATCAAGCGGGAGAAACTCGCCGAGCGCGCCGCGCGCCTCGAGCCCATGCTGCGCGCCGGACTCGCGCACGTGCAGCAGAAGTATCCGGCCGTCCTCGGCTGTCTCCAGATAAAGGGACTCGTGGCGGGCATCCAGGTCGTCAAGCCCGGCACCACCGAGCCCGATGCCGCGCTCGCGACGAAAATCAACGTGGCCTGCTTCCACCGCGGCCTGCTGATGTTCGCCCCGGTCGGCGTCGCCGGCGAATGCCTCAAGGTCGCGCCGCCGCTGACGATTCCCGAGGAGATGCTGGCCGAGTCGCTCCAGGTCTTCGAGGAGGCCTGCGACGCGGTTCTGGCCTCGGCCAGGAGATCTTCTGCGACCACGTGCACTTCACCGAGCCGGTGCGCCGGCTCCAGGCCGCGTATATAGCCGGCTGGCTGCAGTGCTTCCGCGCGACGGGCGCCGGCCTCAGCGGCGTGTGAAGAGCAGGTCCATCAGTTCCGAACCGCGCAGCGCGCCGAGGGCGCCCCGGCGGCAGGCGATCTCGTCGAAGCTCTCCACCGCATCCGGGACGAGTCCCGGACGCCGGACGGCCACGGGAACCGGGGTGCGGGTGTGCTTGCCTGTGGCGAGGGGCACGGGATGGTCGGGCAGCACGACAAAAGTCGTGGCGGGAGCGACGGCGGCCATGACGCGCCCGACCAGCCGCCGGTCGAAGTCCTCGATCGCCCGGATCTTGAGATTTATATCCTGCGCGTGCGAGACCTCGTCGATCGCCTCGACGTGGACATAGACGAAATCGTGGTCGCGGATGGCCGCGATGGCGGCATCCGCCTTGCCCTCGTAGTTCGTGTCTATGTAGCCGGTGGCGCCGGCGACGGGAATAACGTCCATCCCCATGCAGCGTCCCAGCCCGTTGATCACATCCACGGCGGAGATGACGGCCGCGCGGATGCCGTAGCGGTCATCCAGACGGTGGAGGGCGCCGGCCTGTCCGCCGCTCCAGGGCCAGATGCCGTTGGCCGTCCGGCCCCGTAGGATGACCGAGGCGCGGGCGATGAGGTCGCGCAGCAGCGCGGCGGTGGCTTCGCCCCGGGGCGCGGCGGCCCGCGGCAGGTGTTCCGCCACGGGCGCGCCCGGGTTGTCGTCGGGTTTGTCGCAGCGGACCTCGGCCGTGAATTCGGGGCCGGAGAGCACCAGCAGGTTGCGGTAGCTAACGCCGCTGTGGAAGCGGACGCGGTTGTTGCCCAGGCCGTCGTTCAGCAGGCGGATCGCCTCGTCGGCGTCGGCCTGGTCGATGTGCCCCCCGGAGAAGTCGCGCAGCCGGTCCTCCGCATCGACGCTGACTAGGTTGACGCGGAAGCAGACGTCGTGCGGTCCCAGCCGTATCCCGCGGCTGGCGGCCTCGAGCGGGCCGCGTCCGCAGAGTTCCGTGGCCAGGTCGCAGCCGAGCACCGACATGTTGGCCACGTCGCTCGATGTGG
>CAYPJN010000528.1:0-2051 GCA_964411055.1 uncultured Lentisphaerales bacterium
GCCTTTCCGCATATCGAGCGTGCGTCGGTAGGCGCGGATGCGCCCGGGCCGCTGCAGCAGTTGCTCGCCATCGATGCGGATCGAGGTCCAGAAGAAGTTGGGCGTGTTGACCAGCTCGCGGTCCATGCCCTTCCATGCTTTCAGGGCGCCGCGTCCGAAGACGCCGGCCATGTAGATGCCGCCGAGCGTCTCGACCGTCCCCTCCTGCTCCTCGTCGAGGAAGCCGCGACAGCCCAGGTAACCGTTGCCGAGCGTGAAGATGGCGTCCTGCCCGAGGCGGCGCTTGAAGGCCAATGCGGGTTCCACGAGCATCCAGGTCTTGTCCATGGCTTGTCTCTTTCTCCGGGGGGTTCCGCGCGCAATTTGGCTCACGCCATCAGCGCGGCAATTTCGGCATAGCGGATTTCCGAAAGGTCGGCGATGCGTCGTTCGGCGGCGGCGACGTTGACGGGATCGCCGACGCCCACGGCCTTCATTCCGCCGGCATGCGCCGCGGCGATGCCGGCCGCGGCATCCTCGAAGACCACGCAGCGCTCCGGCGGCATGCCAAGCCGCCGCGCGGCGGCCAGGAAGACATCCGGCGCGGGCTTGCCGCGCGTGAAATCATGGCCCGTGACGATGACATTGAAGCGTTCCGCGATGCCCATCTGCCGCAGGACGGCGTCCGCGTTGCGGCTGGCGCTTCCGATGGCGCACGGCACGCGCGCGGCCTCCAGCTCGTCGAGCAGCGCGGTGACGCCGGGCAGCAGGTCGCGGGCCGAGATGCCGCGGATGAGCTCCTTGTACGTGGCGTTCTTGCGGGCGGCCAGCGCGGCCTGTTCCTCCGCCGTGAAGCGGGCGGCGGCGCCGCCGAGGACGATCGCCAGGCTCGCCATGCGGTCAACGCCGCGCGTGGCCTGCGCCTGGGCCTCGGTGAACGGCAGCCCCAGTTCGTCCGCGAGGCGCTGCCACGCCTGGCGGTGGTAGGCGTCGGTACTGACGATGACGCCGTCGAGATCGAAGATCACGGCAAAGGTCGCCGTGCGTTCACCGGGCGCCGGGCTCATGGCGCCGCCTCCCCGGATGTCTCCGGCGCGGCCAGGTCATAGAGCCGGCGGATCTCGTCGGCCCAGCGGGTCTCGTCCGGCGTTTCGAGGATCAGTGGGATGTTGTCGAGCCGCGGATCGCGCACGATGTGACGGAAGACAGGCCAGCCGAGATTGCCCTCGCCGAGCAGGGCGTGGCGATCCACGCGCTTGCCCCGGACGACCTTCGTGTCGTTGAGGTGCATGCCGCGCAGGAAGCGGAAGCCGATCAGCTCCCCGAAGCGCGCGAGGGTCGCCTGGTAGGCCTCCTCGGAGACCAGGTCGAAACCGGCGGCAAAGAGATGCGCGGTGTCGAGACAGACGCCGATGCGCGCGGGATCGTCGATCAGTTCAATGATCGCGGCCAGTTCCTCGAAACAGGCGCCGAGGCTGCCGCCCTGTCCGGCGGTGTTCTCGAAGACGATGGTCACGCCCGGCACCTCGGCCAGCGCCCGGTTGGCAGCGCGCGCGACATGGGCGACGGCCTCGGCGACGCTGCACTGGCGCAGGTGGCTGCCGGGATGCAGGTTGAGCCGGTCGAGCCCCAGGTCGGCGCAGCGGCGCATCTCGTTGATGAAGGAGTCCGTCGAACGGGCATGGGCCCCGGGATCGGGATTGGCGAGGTTGATCAGGTAGCCGGCATGCGGCAGCACCTGCGCGGCGGTGTACCCGCCGGCCGCCAGGTTGGCGGCGAATGCCTCGCGCACCGCCGGCTCCAGGGGCTTGGCCTGCCATTGCCGCTGGTTCTTCACGAAGAGGGCGAAGGCGCGCGCCCCGATGGCCGACGCGTTGAGCGGCGCCTGGTGGACGCCGCCCTCGGCGCTGACGTGTGCGCCTATCCATTTCATCTTTCGCGTCTCCTTCATGGCGGAGGCGGCGGAGGCGGCGCCCCCCGGCCTCGGTCTCCGCGCGGGCCGCGGCCGAAGCCGGGCATCAGCGAGGTATTCTCGATCACGTTCTCGATGTAGTCGGCGAACTGCGCGCCAT
>CAYPJN010000529.1:0-2044 GCA_964411055.1 uncultured Lentisphaerales bacterium
CCACGGTCTTTATCTACCCGGCAAGCGTGCAGGACATCGCATTCAACCGCTGCCGTTTCGAGAAATGCTACCTGAAAACGAATCATCCGGGCGCGCACGTCGCGCAATCCACCGCTCTCGGCATAGACGGCGCCGCCCGCCTCTGGATTAACGATTGTGCCTTCATCGGCAACGAGTACGCACCCGCGTCGATGAGCGGAAACGGAGGCGCCAGTTGCATCGCCCAGTGCAATCTGACGGGAACGTCGGGCGCGATCGTCAACACGCTCTTCGATGACAACAGGGCCGTCGGCTCGTCCTCGGCATACACCGAAATGTACGCCATCGGCAAGGCGTGGGGCGGCGGGCAGCAGTTTGCCATCGTCAACTGCGTCTTCAAAGACAACGAGTGCGGATATCTGAACGGCACCGGCGAGACGGTCTATGGCCACGAAATCCGTCCCGTTGCGGCTGATAACGAGAACCTTAAGCTCGGCATAGTCAACACCGTTTTCGAAAATTCCGCCGCCGACTACCATCCCTGGCAGACCAACTGGCTCAGCACCGCCAACCTCCATTACAATTTCGCATCCGTCACCTGCTCGTCCGACTGGCAGTTCGGCACGGGGCACGCGAATGGATTCCGGCTCGGAACGCTTGTCACGAACGCCGTCGCGGGGCTTGATGCGCCACGGACGAACGGCATCGTCATTGCACGTGTCGTAACCGAATCCTCGACTTATGTCCGCAGCGGCATTCCGGCCTACCGCGCGACGAATGGCGACATCTACATGTATGACAGGCTCTTCAATGCCGCGAAACCGTGGCGTCTCCTCCGTATCCCATCGACGGTCTACACGGAAGAAGAGGCGAACGGCCTCGGCTTGACGCTCGGCATGAAGCCGATTGCCGATGCCTTCGGCCGCGACCGCAATCCGCGTAGATGCGCCCTTGGCCAGCTCGACTACCGCATTTTTGGCTTAAAGGTATTTCTGCGGTAATTCGGAAACAAGACACCGCGCCATTCGACCTCGTGTTCATGGAGGAACCCGTGCTCCGCGGCAGACAGCGTGCGGCAGCATCTGGACTGGGCGTTGCAGCTACGGAGACGTGTTACTCGACCGCCGCCGCCACGGCTCCGGTGACGACGGCTTCCGGAGGCGACGACGCGGAATGGCGCGCGTAGTCGAGCACGCCGTCGGCCACGGCGCGGGCGAGCCGGTCGCGGAACCACCCGCTGGCCAGCAGCCGGGCCTCCACCGCGTTGGAGAGGAAGCCGACCTCGACCAGCACCGCCGGGCAACCCGCCTGGCGCAGCACTTGGAAGCGCGCGCGCCGCAAGCCGCGGTCGCCATCTCCCGGCCGGCCCGGCAGACGCCGGTGGATGCTGTAGCCCAGCAGCGTGTTGCAGACATCGTTGCTGTTGCCGTTGCGCGGCCGTTGCGAGTAACTCTGGTCGCCGCCCGTCGCCGCGTAGCCGGCCAGTGGCAGCACATAGGTCTCCGGTCCGGCTGCCTGCCGGTTCTCCGCGAAGTTGGCGTGCAGGCTGACAAACGCGTCGGCCCTCCAGACTTCGGCGGTCGCGGTGCGTTCATCCAGCCCCAGGAAGCAATCGTTGGTGCGCGTGTAGCCCACGGCGAGGCCGGCGGCCTCGAGGCGGCGGCCGACACGCAGCGCCAAATCGAGCACCAGATACTTCTCCTCGATCGCCGGCCGCGTCGAGACCGCGCCGCTGTCCTCGCCGCCGTGGCCCGGATCGAGCATGATGCGCAGCGGACGGCGTGCCGGCGGTGGCGGCGGCCGCAGCAGCGGCAGCAGCAGTTCACGGACGTCGTTGGAGTCGAGCGTCACCAGGCTGTCGTTGCCGGCCGGCTCGGCGATGGCGTGCAGCCAGACGACGCTCCCGTTGACCTCCGAGCGGCGCAGTCCCGGAAATAGGCGCACGCTGTTGGTGCCGTCGCCGATGTCGATGCTGTCGGCGTTGACCACGCGCCCGGTCCATCCCAGCGCCTCCTGCACCGCCGCCAGCGGCAGGCGCCCGGCGGCCGCGGGGCGGAGCAGGGCC
>CAYPJN010000530.1:0-2044 GCA_964411055.1 uncultured Lentisphaerales bacterium
CGCCCGCTCCTCCATGCGCCCCCCGCGCGCCCCCCTGTGGCTAGCCGATTACCCCGCGGCCGGCAAATTCGATTGACGCGCCGCCCCATACCTACTATTTTCAGAGCGCTTCAACTCCGTGGCCTTGCGCGGCGGAGCAAGCCCCGTGAGTTTCGTCGCCTCAAGACCAGGGAAAGAGACCAGCATGCCCGCAAGACAAGACCAGAAAAAGCAGGAACCGAACAAAGGTTGTGTCATCGAGATGGACACAGTCGTGCTGGGCGGCATACCGCGCCTCTTCGGCATCATCCGCGACGAGCTGTCGCGCCAGGATGTCGCCATTGACGAAGGGCGCTTCGCGCGCTTCCTGCTCGGCACCTACCTCGAGAACGGCCTCAACCGCGCCATGCAGGGCTCGGGGCGGCGCGCCACGCCCGAGATGATGCAGACCATCCGCTCGGCCTACCTGGCGCAGTTGGCCGACACTCCCATCCCCGAAAACCACCCGGTCATCGGCCTGGTCAAGGGCTTGTCCGAAATTCCCGTGCGCGTCGGCCTGCTCACGCGGCTGGGCCAGGAGGAGGCTGCGCGGCTCTTCGCGCCGCTGCTGGCCTTCCCGCAAGTCACGCTGCTCTGCGAGTCCCAGGCCATGGTGGGCGCGTTCCCCTGGGACGCCTGGAGCCGGGCGGCCATCGCGCTGCAGATGAGCGACCGTCTCTGCACGGCCATCGTGGCCGCCAGCGCCTCGTGCAAGGCGGCGCTCGCCGCCAGCCTGCCGGTCGTCGTCATCCCCGACGCGATGACCGACTACCAGGACTTCACGGGCGCCTACCACGTGCTCGACAAGCTGGACGCCGACGCCCTGCCGGCGGTGCGGGAGGCGCTGCGCCTCTAGCCCGCGGCCGTCCGGCGCGCCGCGCCTGCACGCCGGCGCGCGGAGACCGTGCCCATGACCCGCGAGAACTCAACTCCGTCGGACAGCCCCGCCCCCCCGGCGCCACCCTCTCCGGGCGCGGCGATCGAACGCCTGCGCGCGATCCTGGCCCGCCTGCGCGGCCCCGGTGGGTGTCCGTGGGACCGGGAGCAGACCCTGGCCTCGCTCAAGCCCTGCCTGACCGAGGAGTGCTACGAGCTGCTGGAGGTGATGGACGGAACGGACTGCGGGGCGCACGCCGAGGAGCTCGGCGATGTCCTGCTGCAGGTGCTTTTCCAGGCGCAGATCCGCGAGGAGCGGGGCGACTTCACCCTGGCCGAGGTCGCCGGCCGGCTGGCCGACAAGCTCGTACGACGCCATCCGCACGTCTTCGGCGGGACGCGGGTGGAAGACACCGCGGACGTGCTTCGCAACTGGGAGGCGATCAAGCGGCGCGAGCGGACAGGCGGCGGGGAGGCCGGGGCGCCGCGGTCGGCCCTGGCCGGCGTGCCCGCCGCGCTGCCCGCCCTGCTGCGCGCGCAGCGCGTGCAGGCCAAGGCCGCGCGCGTCGGCTTCGACTGGCCCGACAGCAGGGGGCCGCGACGGAAGATCGCGGAGGAGCTCGCCGAGCTGGAGGCCGCCGTCGCGGCGCGCGATCCGCGGGCGGTGGCCTCAGAGATGGGCGATCTGCTCTTCTCGGTCGTCAACCTCTGCCGCTTTTTGGATGTCGATGCCGAAACGGCGCTCCGCGAATGCACGGCGCGCTTCGCTTCCCGCTTCCAGGCCGTCGAGCAGCGTGTCCAGGCCGAGGGACGCGACCTGCGCGTCTGCACACCGGAGGAGCTTGACTGTCACTGGGAGGCGGTCAAGCGCCAGTAGCCGCGCGCGGTTCCGGATTTCACGGCAAGCCGGCCATCTCCTTGCGGATCATCTCGATTGCGGCCGGATCCTGCTCCTTCGCCAGCGCCTTGTCGAAGTAGTCTTTGGCCTCGGCGTAGGCCTTGGTTGCGTTCTCCGTGTCGGGCGGCTGCATGGCCTTCAGGATGTCGCCGATGCGCCGGGCGTTGCGCCCGAGGATCGCCTCGCGGCTGTGGACCACGCCCGTGGCCGGGTCGCTGGTGTCGTCCTCCTTGGCGGTCGCCACCGTCGCCA
>CAYPJN010000531.1:0-2044 GCA_964411055.1 uncultured Lentisphaerales bacterium
AGACGGCCACTGCGCGTCCGCAGGTTCGCGGTCCCGGAGATCCCGCGCCACTGGGATGGTGTCCGCGGGTTCGCGGTCCCGGAGGTCCCGCGCCACTGGGGTGGTGTCCGCAGGTTCGCGGTCCCGGAGGTCCCGCGCCACTGGTGGCAGGGGCGCGAACGCGCGCTTGGCCGCCAGCAGTCCCGGGAGGTTGGCCGCAATGGCCAGCGCCGCCCAGATAATGGCGGCGACCGTGGTCGTGATGATGTCCGGCAGATCGTCGTCAAAGGTTGCGAAGGCGTTACCAAAACTCCAGGCGGCGTCCTTGGAAGGCGATCCGATGGCCGCCAGGTAGGGCAATCCCGAACCCAGCAGGATCAGCCCGCCGGCGAAAACACCCGCGAGCCGGTAGGTGATCCAGCGGTGCAAGGCGGTGTGCCAGAGCGCGCGCACCGTCCAGAGAAAGGCAGTCAGGTAGCAGCACATCACGGCCAGTTGCATGGCTTCCGGGCCGTCGTGGTTGTCCGCCTTCCATCCCGCCTCCACCAGCCATTCGACCCCGAAAACCGCCAGTAGCGTGAGCGCGCTCATGCCGAGTGCCCAGAGCATACCGTTCTCGGCGCCGGAGAAGAAGAGGAACTGCAGGCGGCGGCGCCAGCGGTGCCGCGACACCTCTCCCAGGACGCGTCGGCTGTAGCCCGGCGCACACGAAAGGGAGACCCCGCCGAAGACGGCGAAGGCGAGCAGGGACAACAGCGCCCAGACCATGACGGGACTTATCGAGGTCTTATGCCAGGCGAAGAGCCCCGCGATCGCGCCCCAGATGCACCAGACCGCCGAGAGCCAGCCGCGCACGGCCGGTGCGCGGTTGGCCGCGGCAGGCATCACAAGCGACGTGGTTGCCGCGCGCAGCAGCAGGCAGGCGCTGAACCACCCGGCAAAGAAGAGCCCCGGCGCGACAGCGCCCGACCAGGTCGCCAGCGAGATGCCGTGCGAATTGACCAGCATCAGGCCGCCCCCGATGGTGAAACTGACGATCATTCCCTGGAACCAGATCATGCCCAGCACGAGGAGGACGCGGAAGACACGCGACGTTGCGGCGGCCGCCAGGAAGAGCCCCTCGAAGACGCAGGCCACGGCCACGAGCAGCAGCATCAGCGTTGCCACCAGCGCCTGGAAAAGATCGAGACCGCGCAGCAGGTAGGCCAGCGACAGGAAGGGCAGTGAGGCGCCTACGAAGAGCAGAATCAGGATAACGGAAGCCGCGACCTTGCCGTCGACGAGCTGCCGGGGCTTCAGCACGGTGGTGTATTGCAGGTCCAGATGCTCGTTGCTGCGTTCCGAACCCATGCGGAATCCGACGAAGAGCGGCGTCGCGAAGAGGAGCAGGAGAGAAAGAATGACGTATATGGAGTTAAAGACGCTTTCGCCAAGGCCCTGTTCGCCGAGCGCGATGCCCTGCTTTAGCTCGTTAGCCGAGTTCAGCAGCACTATCGAGATCGTGATCAGTGCCACGGCGAGGAAGCCGATCAGGCCGGCGGCGACCATCCGGCTGCGGACCATCTGGCGCAGCTCCTTCAGGGTGACGGGGTTTATGCGGTCGCTGATGCTCATGCCGTCTCTCCGCGCGTCACCTTCATAAATATCTCCTCCAGGCCGGCCTGCTCGGGCCGGAACTCCACCACGCGCGCGCCGCGCTGCACGAGGGCCGCCAGCAGGTCGGCGGCGGCCTCGGCGGCGGCCGGCACCTCCGCCAGGCAGCGGTCGCCGCGCACGTGCGCGTCCGCGACGCCCGGCAGTTCCAGCAGCAGCCGCGCGAGAACCTCGGGCGCGGGCGCGAGCGCGCGCACAATCACCTGCTGCGTGGTCCGGAGGTTGCCGGCCAGCGTCTCGACCGTGCCGTTGCCCACGAGCCGGCCGCGCTCGATGATCACCACGCTGGAGCACATCTCGTCCAGCTCGGAGAGGATGTGCGAGCTGATCAGGATCGACTTGCCGTTCTCGGCCAGTGCCTGCACGAGCTCGCGCAGCTCGATGCGCGCGCGGGGATCGAGGCCGTTGGCCG
>CAYPJN010000532.1:0-2042 GCA_964411055.1 uncultured Lentisphaerales bacterium
CGCCGCTGGAGACCGAGATGGCGCTGCGCCGTCTCATGCCGGAGCGCTATTGGCGCACCTGGAACAGCTACCTCGTGGCCTTCGGTCAGATGCGCTGCACGCCGCGGCGCCCGCGCTGCGAAGGCTGCCCGCTCGCCGCCTGGTGCGCGCGCGTCCTGGACTAACCGGGCATCACGGCGACTTCGGAGCGGGGCAGACGTTCCTCCGGCTGGCCCAGCACCGCGGCGGCGGGACCGACCACCCGCCCCGTGCGGATCGCCTCGTACACAAAGGCCTTGCCGTCAACGACGGCCTCCAGCAGGGAACGCCCCTTCGCCAGCGCGGCGGCAATCGCCGCGCTCAGCGTGCAGCCCGTGCCGTGTGTCGACCGCGGCCGCGCGACCACGGGGGTCGTCAGCCACCAGAGCCCGCCGCCGGGCAGGCAGAGCAGGTCGCGCGCGGGCTGTTCGGAATCGTGCCCGCCCTTGATCAGCACTCCGCAGCCGTGCCGCGCGACCAGCGACGCGGCGGCCGCACAGAGGTCGGCTTCGGACTTGATCCGCGTGCCGGCCAGCACCTCGGCCTCGGGCCGGTTGGGCGTGATTAGCGTCGCCAGCGGCAGCAGGCGCGTCCGCAGGGCCTCGACCGCCTCGTCCGCCAGCAGGCGCGCCCCGCTCGTCGCCACCATCACCGGGTCGACGACCTTGGGAATTTCCGGATGGGCGGCAAGCCTTCCGGCCACGACGCCGATCAGCTCGGAAGTGGCCAGCATGCCGGTCTTCAGGGCCGCCACGGCGTAGCATTCCAGGATCGCGTCGAGCTGCTGGCCAAGGTTCTCGGCGCTGGTAAGCTGGACGCCGCGGACGCCGCCGGGATTCTGCGCCGTCAGCGCCGTGATGGCGGTGCAGCCATGGACGCGCAGGGCATGGAATGCGCGCAGGTCGGCCTGGATGCCGGCGTTGCCGCCGCTGTCGCTCCCGGCGATCGTCAGGGCCACGGGCAGCGCGTCCGGTTGCGCCGCTTCCAGGCCGCACGGGTCGCCGGCGGCCGCGTGGGTGGCGTAGACCAGGAGCGGGCCGCCGTCGAATGCGAGCTCGAAGGCGGGACCCAGCGCCTCGTTGAGTGTCGCCTGCCACCAGCGGGTGAGCCGCAGCCTCTCCAGCGGGTAGCGCAGACCTCGGGAGGTGATCGCCGTGGCGGGGTCGAAGCTGAAGACCGAAATCTGCTGGCCGGCGCGGCTGGCCACGCGGCCGGAGGCGAAGAGCACCGTGAAGCGGCCGGTGTCGGTCACCAGCGCCGCGCCGGGGATGCCGCGCGCGTGCTCGGCAAGCAGCGCGAGGTTGCCGAGCGTGTGATCCTCGCGGCCGCCGGTGGCCCCCAGGATGGTCCAGTCATTCCAGCCCCGCGCCGCGCAGAAGCGGATCGCCTTGGTCAGGTCGTTGGTCTCCTGGCCGACATCCGCGGCCAGCCGCGCCGCGAAGCGCGTGCGCAGTGCGTCGGGCAGGCTGTCGAGGTCGCCGACGATCCAGTCGGGCTCGCGGCCCGCGTCGAGGAGCTTGACTGCCGCGCCGTCGCAGCAGACCACGCGGCGCGCGTGTTGCAGGATCGCCAGCGGGACGGGATGAACGGGAAAGTCGCCATCCGCCAGGATGACCGTACCGCCGTCGGCGCTGTGCTTCGTGTGCATTTCTGTCACGATCCGTGGGGCGCGACGCCGCGCCCTCAGAGTTCGAAGAGCGTCATCTGTCCGGGCAGGTCGGCGCCCTCGCGTCGCCGGCTGCGGCGCGCCAGCTTGGGCTGCCCCGCCTCGAGCTCGCCCTCCTCGAGGTTGCCGAGGATCTCCCGTGCCCGCGCGATCACGTCCACCGGCATGCCCGCCAGGCGCGCGACATGGATGCCGTAGCTCTTGTCGGCGCAGCCGGGGCTGATCGTGCGCAGGAAGACAATGCCGTCGCCCTGCTCGCGCACCTGCACGGCGTAGTTGCGGACGCCGGCGAGCGTGATGGCCAGGTCGGTCAGCTCGTGGTAGTGCGTCGCGAAGAGCGTCTTGGCCTTGACCCGCG
>CAYPJN010000533.1:0-2038 GCA_964411055.1 uncultured Lentisphaerales bacterium
GTCCGCGCGACCGATCTCGCGCGCCGCGTCGCGGCGCTCGGCGTCGGCACGATCGTATATACCGACACGGCCACCGACGGCATGCTCAAGGGGCCGAACGTGCCCGCCATGGACCAGCTCTGCCGCGCCGTGCCGTGTCAGGTAATCGCCTCGGGCGGTGTCAGCCGGCCGGAAGATGTGCGCGCGCTCGCGGCCCTCGGGCACGTCAACCTGCTCGGCGCAATCGTCGGCAAGGCGCTCTACGAGGGCCGCGCGACGCTGCCCGACCTCCTGGCCGCGGCGGGCGCCTGATCCATGCTTGTGGTCTTCTTCAAGACGGCCTGCATCTTCCTGATCAGCGCGGCCGGCTTCGTCCTGCGGCGGCGGGGCATCATCGACACCGCCTTCAACCGCCAGCTCTCGCTGCTGCAGATCAACGTGGTCTACCCCGCGCTGATCCTCTCCTCGCAGACGCGCAACTTCACCTGGCCGTCGCTGCTGGCCAACTGGCCGCTCCCCGCCGGATCGGCGCTGATCATGCTGACCGGCTGGGTCGTGGGGCTGGCCGCCCTGCCCCTGCTGCGCCGCGAAACGCCGCCGACGCGCGCCATGTTCCACTTCCAGTGCACGATCAACAACTACTCATTCCTGCCGATCATGCTGGCCAGCACCATGCTCGACGAGAAGGGCGTGGCGCAGATCATCTTCTCGGCGCTCGGCGCGGAACTGGTGGTCTGGACGCTCGGCCTTCAGGCACTGACCGGTGGCGCGGCGCACGCCACGCCCGGTGGCAACGCGGCACCATCGCAAGCGGATAGTCTGTCCACCGCCGCAAGGCGCATCGCCGCGCGGCTCCGCAACCTGGCCTCGATGCCTCTGCTGGCCATGGCGGCGGCGGCCGGCTGGCTGCTGCTGCGCCACCACGCGGGCGCAACCCTCGGTGCATGCCAGGCCACCCCCGTCGGCATCGCGTTCGGCGACATGGTCGCCACGGCGCTCCAGATGACCGGACAGGCGACGATTCCCTTGGCCGCGATCATCGTCGGCTCGCGCATCGCCGAGATCCGGGTCGACCATCTCTTCACGCGGCTAATCGTGCTGACGACCTTCCTGCGGCTGGCGGCGATCCCCGCGCTGGCGACGCTGCTGATCTTCTGGCTGCCGTTTCCCCCGGCCGTGCGTCCGGCGCTGCTGATCGTGGCGGCGCAACCGTGCTCGATGGCCAGCGTGATGTTCGGCGAGGCCTACGGCTGCGATGCCCGCTTCGCCGCCGCCACGGTGCTCGCGACCCACGCCTGCTGCCTGCTCACAATCCCGCTCTGGCTCTCGGCTCCCTGGTGGAGCTGAGCTTTCGGCCGGGCAGGCCGATCACGCCAGCGTGGCGAGGCGGCAGGCGGCGTGGAACTGGTCGAGCGGCGTGCGGAGCAGGGCGACGCCCTCGCGGCGCGCCGCGGCGAGCATCTCTTCCGGAATCTCCCGCCCGTGGCAGACCAGCACGGCGCGGATGTCGGCCAGGGTGCAGACCGCGACCGTGTTGACGTGGTTCTGCACCGTGACCAGCACCGACGCGGGAGGCGCGTGGCCCATGACATCGCTCAACAGATCGGAAACGTAGGCGGCCTCCACCACGACCTCTCCGGGAGGCGCGCAACCGATCTCGGCCCGACAGGCCGCGGCCAACTCGGTAAGCGTCATGACGCCGGCGCCTCTCCCTCGCGGGCCCCCGGCTGGAGGGCGAAGCCGGCGCGCACCGTGGTGCCCTTGCCGGGCGTCGAGCTGATCTCGAAGGTGTCGGAGACGCGCTTCGTGTTCGGCAGCCCCATGCCGGCGCCGAAGCCCAGCGAGCGTATCCAGTCGTTGGCTGTCGAGGTGCCGTCGCGGCAGGCCCACTCGACATCGGCCATGCCGGGGCCGCTGTCCTTGGCGATCACCTCCGCCCGGCCGTTCGAGACGAGGAAATTCAGCGTTCCGCCGTCAGAGTGGACGCAAATGTTGAGTTCCATTTCGTAGGCCGCCACGGCGATGCGGCGCGTGACGCGCGGGTCGACCTGGCGGTCGC
>CAYPJN010000534.1:0-2029 GCA_964411055.1 uncultured Lentisphaerales bacterium
CGGAAGACCACCAACGCCATCTCGCGTTCCACCCATCGCCGCTTCGAGAAGGGCGACATCGTGCAGATCAATGTCGGCGGCAAGATCGACGGCTACTCTCCCTCGATCGGCCGCCCCATCTGCCTCGGCAAGATGACCGACCAGCAGCGCCGCCTGATCGAATACGGCCGCCAGATGCACATGAAGACCTACGAGTGGATGCGCGCCGGCGTGGTGGCCGGCGAAGTGGCGCGCCGCTTCGAGGAGACTGTCGCCAGGGACGGCATGAAGCAGTACTACCTCTACGGGCCATGCCACGGACTGGGGCTGATCGAGGTCGAGAAGCCGTGGCTCGAGTCCAACAGCACCTACACCCTCGAACCCAACATGACCTTCCAGGCCGACACCTTCTTCTACGACAAGGATTTCGGCCTGCGCTGGGAGAACGCGCTGCTGGTGCGCCCCGAGGGCGCCGCCGAGATGCTCAGCTCCGGCAGCCACATGGATCTCATCGAGATCGACTGCTGACCATCCGCGGCGACCACATCCGGAGCGGCGGCCCATGCGCTACGAACTGATGACTCCCCGGCACATCCGCACGGCCATCGACAACCGGTGGCCGTGCGTCCTGCCGCTCGGCGTGCTGGAATACCACAGCGAACACCTCGGCGTCGGCATGGACACCCTCGCCGTCGAACGGGTGCTCCACCGGCTGGAGAAGGAGATGGATATCGTCATCCTTCCCTCGTTCTACTACGGGGCGGCCAGTTTCGCGGTCGCCCCGCCCGAGCGCAAGGGAACGGTCCACGTGCCGGGGGAGGCGCTGGGTCCGTTCGCCAAGGCGCTCTTCGCCGGCCTGCTGCGGGTGGGCTTCCGCAACATCCGCGGCATCATCCACCACCAGAGCGAGAACTTCGAAGCGGGCATGCCGACCGACCTCGCCTTCAAGAACGCGGCGCGCCAGGCGATCTTCGAGTTTCTCGACCGCGACCGCGGCGAGGGTTGGTGGGGCCGTCCCGAGTCGGCCGACTACTATGAGCAACACGCGCAGGGAGGCGACCCCTTCAGTTGGATCCGCTTCCATCCGCTTATGGACGCCGCCGTCATCAAGGCGTTCGCCTTCGACCATGCCGGCGTCGGCGAGACCTCGCTGATGATGGCCCTCTGCCCCGAGGCGGTCGACATGGGGGCCTTCGACGAGGAGGCGTGGTTTGCGCGGTCGGCCAAGGAGGCCACCCCCGCCTTCGGCGAGCGCGGGGTTGCCCTGATTCTCAATCATCTCAAGGAGGTGCTCGCATGAGCGAAGCCGGCAAACGCATCTGGTTCTTTCCCGACGGCGACCTGCCCGAGCCGGGCAACGGCGGCGCTCACGGCTATTATGGACACGAATCGCTCGTGATCCTCAACCCCAACACCTCCGACGCGGACATCACGCTGACGGTCTTCTTCACCGAGGCGCCGCCCAAGGTGCTTCACGCCGGCGTTGTCGGCGCCGAGCGCGTCCGCTGCATCCGTACCAACGAGCCGATCGACGGCTACCGCATCCCGCGCGGGCAGTACGCCTTGAAGGTCGAAGCCAGCGTCGGCGTGGTATGCCAGATCGGGCGCATGGACGTGACGCAGCCCAACCTCGCCTACTACACGACGCTGGGCCACGGCGCGTGAAACGCCTGTTGCCCCGCAAAGGGCGAAAATCGCAATCGGGCTCGGGTTCGGTATCGAAAGCTTGTCGATCTCTTCCGATTGCGATCCCGATAGCGATTGCGATCCCAATGCAGGCGACCATACTGAAATGCATGTCACATGTCACCATGTCACATGTCACCATCGACATAGGCGCCACAACATGCTAATCTTCTAATAACTTGCAGCTTGCGCTTCGAGTGACGCGCGGCGGGCAGGTGGAAAACGAGAGGACGACCCCATGATCAGCAAGAAGATGGCCAAGGCGATCAACACCCAGATCAACCGCGAGTTCTATGCCGCGTTCCTGTACCTGGCGATGGCGAACGACGCCATGGACAAGGGCTTCAAGGGCGCGGCCAAGTGG
>CAYPJN010000535.1:0-2028 GCA_964411055.1 uncultured Lentisphaerales bacterium
GCACCGGACTCTCGGTCGAGGCCTTGAGCGAGCTCCAGTACGCCGCCGGGCAGAGCGGCGTCGAGGTCTCCGAGTTGGAGAACGGGTTTCGGCGGATGCAGCGGACGATCTACGACGCCGGCCGCGGCCTGGGCACCGCCAAGGACGCCCTCGCCGGCCTGGGCGTGGGCGCCGCGCAGATGGAGCGCCTGACGCCCGAGCAGCAGTTCAAGCTCCTGGCCGAGCGGATCAGCAGGATCGAGGATCCCACGCGCAAGGCCGCGCTCGCGATGACCATCTTCGGTCGCTCGGGAACGCAGCTTCTGCCGCTCATGGCCGACGGCGCCCGCGGCATCGAGCTGCTGCAGGCCGAGGCCCGCAGCCTGGGGCTCACCATGTCCACGAAGGACGCCCAGGCGGCCGAAATCTTTGGCGACACGCTCGATAGGCTCTGGAAGGTCGTGCGCATGGGGGCCTTCAACATCGGCGCGGCGCTTGCCCCGACGCTCCAGGAACTGGCGGAAAGACTCATGCGCGCGGCGATGGGAGCGAGCGACTGGATCAAGCAGAACCGGGGCTTTATCGTCAGCGCCCTCAAGGTCGCCGCCGTGGTGGTGGGCGTGGGCATCGGACTCACGGTGCTCGGCGCCATCATCTCCGGACTCGGCACGGGACTCGGCATCCTGGCCACCGTCGTCGCCACCGTCATGGCGGTCTTGAAGACGCTCGCCACCGTCATCGTGTTCCTGACGTCCCCTGTCGGGTTGATCATAGCGGGCGTGGCCGCGCTCGGAGCCGTCCTGCTGCACGTCACGGGGGCCGGGTCGAAGGCGCTCGCGTGGCTGGGCGACAGGTTCAAGGTGCTCAAGGAGGATGCGCTGGCCTCCTTCGGCGGCATCGCCGACGCCCTGGCGGCGGGGGACATCGCGCTCGCGGCCAGGATCCTGTGGCTCACGTTAAAGATGGAGTGGACGCGCGGCGTCAACTTCCTCGAGAAGGCTTGGCTCAACTTCCGCAACTTCTTCATCCGCATCGGCTACGACGCCTGGCACGGGCTGCTCGCGACCGTGGAGATCGTCTGGCACGCCCTGGAAGTCGGCTGGATCGAGACCACCGCTTTCTTCGCCAGGCTGTGGGCCAACTTCGCCGGCTTCTTCGCCAGGAGTTGGCAGGAGATCAAGGCCGGAGCGCAGAAGGCCTGGAACTGGATCAAGAGCCTCTTCGACGACACCATCGATCTCAAGGCCGAGAACACGCTCGTCGAGGAGCAGAAGCAGGCCGCGATCTCGCGCATCGACGACGACCAGGCGCGCCAGGTGGCCGAGCGCGAGGCGCAACGCGAGGACGAGCGCCGGCGCACCGCGGCGCAGCACGAGGCGGCGCTTGCCGGGATCGGCCAGGCGAACCTCGACAAGCGCCGGGAACTCGAGGAGGCGTATGCGGGGCGCATGGCCGGCAACGAGGCCGATCTGGCCAAAGCCAGGCGGGAGTGGCGCGAGGCCATCGACGCGGCCCGCAGCAAACGCGCCGCCAAGGAGGCTGGCGGAGATGCCTCCGATCCGGCCGCGAAAGTGCGCGACGCGATCTCCGGGCTCGGCGACATCGGGGACATCGTCCGCGGCGAGGCGGGCAAGATCGGCGTGCGGGGTACCTTCAACGCCGCCGCCATCCGGGGACTTGTGGCCGGCAACGCGGCCGACCGCACGGCGACGGCGACCGAGGAGACCGCCAGGAACACGAAACGCCTCGTCCAATCCGCCCAGACCGGCGGACTGACGTTCGCATAGGAGAGATTCCATGGCCATTGTCTGCACCGAAAAGATCGATTCCCGCCAAATCACCGACGCCCAGTCGGCCGAGTTGCTCTTCACCATCGTTGGCACGGCCGACGAGGCGGCGGCGCTGGCCTCGCTCAAGGCGGCCGCCCCGGCGACCCTGGGCGGCCTGAAACGGCAGCCGGTGTCTGTCGAACCGGTCCATGTAGACACGGCAAACCCCGGCACCTGCATCTGGACCGGCACGGTCAACTATGCCCCGTTCGAGCGCCAG
>CAYPJN010000536.1:0-2023 GCA_964411055.1 uncultured Lentisphaerales bacterium
CCAGAATTATCAGCGAGGCATCGAGCCGGATCGGCACGCCGAAAACGCGCCCGATCTCATATCCATTCCGAAACATGGGGAGCATTGTAACCGGTTTGCGCGTCGAACGGAACGCTAAACGAACCAGTGGTGGCGCCACTCGCCGCCGCGTTCGACCAGCGCCATTCCTGTGAGAAAGGGTATCCAGTTGTCGGCGCGGAAGCGCGCGAGTTCCAGTCCGGCCAGTGCGGCGGCGATCGTCAGGTCATGCCCGCAGCAGATGGTGAACGGCGCCGTGGCGGCGTTGCGGATCCAGTCGACTGCCAGGCGCGTCGCCTCGCGGACCGGTCGCGCGTGGGGCGCCTCGCCGGCGTCCAGGTATCCGAGCATGTAGTCCATCACGCCGACGCGCTCCATTTCGCGGTGGGCGGCGGCCGCGTCGGTGAAGACGTTGCAAACGCCGATGGCCGGGGCATCCTCGACGGGCGTGGCGTCCGCGCCGGCGGCGTCGGCGATCAGGCGCGCGGTACGCCGCGTCCGCACCATCGGCGAGGCCAGCAGCCGCGCGCCGCGGACGCTGCCGCGCAGCGCCGCCCCGAGCGCCCGCGCGCCCGTCTCGCCCGCCGGCGTGAGCTGCAGCGACGCGCCGAAAGTCGGATCGTCGGCGGCGATCGGCGGACGCTCGGCGTGCCGCACGTAGAGCGCCACGCGCGCGCCCTCCTCCAGCCAGCGCCGCACCTGGCCGATGTCCACCGGCGGCGGCCGGTCCGCGGCGGCCGCTCGTGCCCTCCGTGTCCCGCCGCTCATGCGAAGAAGGCCTGGTAGAGCGCCCGCACCGCGCGGTCGCGGTCGGGCGAGCGCACCCCGAACATCATGCTGATCTCCGAGGCGCCCTGGTTGATCATCTCGATGTTCACTCCGGCATCGGCCAGCGCCCGCGTGGCGCGGGCGGCCATGCCGACCGCGTACTGCATGCCCTCGCCGACGACCATGATCAGCGCGTGGTCGCGCTCGACGAGCACCGCGTCTGGCCGCAGTTCCGCGTGGATGCGCGCCACGACGCGCGCCTCGCGCGCCGCGTCGAAGCGCGAAGCGCGGATGACCACCGAGACGTTGTCGATGCCCGAGGGCATGTGCTCGAACGAGACGCCCTCGTCCTCCAGGATCTGCAGCAGGCGGCGCCCGAAGCCGACCTCGCGGTTCATCATGTACTTGTCCACGTAGAGGGCGACGAAGCCGGTGTCGCTGGCGATGCCGACGACCGAGCAGGTGGCGGCTTCGCGCTGCGGAAGAACGCGCGTGCCGGGCAGATCGGGATGGTTGGTGTTGCGGATGTTGATCGGGATGCCGGCGCGAAAGGCCGGCACGACGGCCTCGTCGTGGAAAACCCCGAAGCCGGCATAAGAGAGCTCGCGCATCTCGCGGTAGGTCATCTCACGGATGCCGTGGTGCACCTCCGGCACGAGGCGCGGATCGACCGCGTATACCGTGTCGACGTCCGTGAAGTTCTCGTAGCAGTCGGCCTTGAGCGCGGCGGCGAGGATCGCCCCCGTGATGTCCGAGCCGCCGCGCGGGAAGGTGGCCACGGCGCCGTCGCGCGTCACGCCGAAGAAACCGGGGAAAACGACGATCGCCCCCGCCTGCGCTTCAAGCTCACGTCCCAGCGACTCGGCCAGCCGCGTGTAGGACTCGCCGCAAAGCGTGGCGTTGCCGGCCGCGCCCTCGAGCAGCATCCCGGCCGCGGCGGGATTCACATAGCGCGCCGCGGCGCCACGGGCCTTGAGCGCCTCCGTGACCAGCATGGCCGAAAAATCCTCACCCGCCGCCTTGAGCAGATCCTTGAAGCGGCCGGAGTGGCAGCGGTCGCTTGCTATCCGCGCGCGCAGGTTATCCTCGATCCGGCCGACAATCGCGGGATCGAGTCCCAGCCCCTGCTGGATCGCCGCGTAGCGCCCGACGACCTCCGCGATGGGGCCGCCGGCGTCGCGTCCCGCCAGCGCCGCCTCCGCGCAGGCGATCAGCAGATCCGTGACCTTGGTGTCGT
>CAYPJN010000537.1:0-2022 GCA_964411055.1 uncultured Lentisphaerales bacterium
CCCTTTCCCCCCTTGATTCATTGGGGTTTTCTGTATGTCCGGAGTCTGTTCGGGGAGTGTGTGTGCCGACGGCGAAGGCCGGAAACCCTGGAACCAGGGGTTTTTCGAAGGGTGCTATCCCACAGGCGCATGCGAGAATGGCTCGAAACCTTGGAAATAGAGCTGTTTGTCGACGATTACAGGCCGCCTGGGGCCGCCTGCTGTCCCATAGATTCGCAGGGTGCCGGGCAGGTCGATCTTCATCCAGAGCGCCGACCGGACCGTTCCCGCGAGGCGCGAAAAACTCAGGCCCCATTTCGAAACGTGCTTGAGGAAGCGCAGCAGCAGGTGCGCCAGCAGCCCGATCCAGACCTGCCACTTGACCGCCTTCTCGTTGTAGCCGACGAAGTCGGCAAGCTGGAGCGTCTGCTTGAGCTCCTTGAAGAAGCTTTCGATGGCCCAGCGGGCACGGTAGAGTTCGGCGATGGTGCGGGGGCTCCAGTCGAAGTTGTTGGTGATGAAGGTCATTTCCATGTCCTTCCCGTCGACCTCCACGACGGCGGTGACGCGGCGCAGCGTGCCGGGGTACTTGTCCGCCGACCCCTTGCGCGACAGACGCACGGTCTGGTCCGTGAGTATCCGCGCGTCTTGGTGCCGCGTTTCCTCCAGCACCTCGAAGACCATGTTCTCCTTCTCCCGCAGAACGAAGAAGACACCGCGCGTGGCGAGTCCGTGCAGGAAGAGCAAGTCGACATAGGCCCGGTCGGCCAGCAGCACGTCGCCGTCCTTCATGCCCTCGCACAACGCGCCGGCCCGCTTCGAATCGTGATGCGCGGCGTCTTCCACGATGGCAAAGGTGGGCAGCATGCTGCCGACGTTCAGCCGCATGTGCGTCTTGGCCGCGGCCTTCCTGCGCCGGTGCCTGGCCCAGTCGATGCAGTCGAGCGACAGCTTCAGCGTGGTCGAGTCGATGGCGAAGATGCCGCGTTTCACGCGGAAGATGAACCCCCGGTGCCTGCTGTACTGGGTGAACGACGGGCAGATCGTCTGCAGGTGCCGGAACACGTCCCAGTAGAGCTTCTCGGCGATGGCCGGATCCCGCGTGCGGTTGGCGTTCGAGAAGGTGTTGCGCTTCGGGGCCGTCGCGCCCCGTATGCGGTTCAGCTCGGGCTCGTGCAGGCTGGCCGCGTCGCATATCTCGTTCAAGCTGCCCGAGCGGGTGATCTGGCCGTAGAGCAGGGCCAGCACGTGGCTCGTGCAGGAGAACGCCCGGATGTCCGCCTTCGCCTCCCGGGCGATCCGGTCGGGAAGGCCCTCGGGAATCCACTGGACGAGCTGCCGCAGAACGGTGTACGCTTTTCTTGCTGGCCTCGGGGTTGCGCGGTCACGCGCCTTGGTTTTCTTTTTCATGCGCCTGTAGGCTACAGGCGGACGGCCCCGAGGTCAGCATTTTTTTGCGGGTTGAAGAGGGTTGACGCCTTCGCCTTCGCCTCGTACAATGAGTGCCGACCACGGGATCCCGGACTGCTTCCGGCATTGCCTATGGGATGCTAGTGAAGAAGAAACTATTTACATTCAGCGATTTGGAGATTTGGCAGGAGGATGATCGCTATTACGTGATCTATGACGCAGGGGCTCACCAAGTGGTAATGCGCAAGGATGAGATAACGGAGGAAGAGGCAAAGTTTGCTTGTGCCGACAGCGAGAGTGCTATGAAGGTGCTCTTTGATCTACAGAAGCGTCTGATTGAACAGGGCGTAGATCCTTACGTGTCCAACGTAGAGGGAGCATGCATGTAGCCCTCGCGGGCTAAGCCCGCTCGGGGATCTAGTCCCCGAGGGAGACGGGGTCAGACATCGAGAAGGGTGAATGAAGATATTGCCCCTACACCCGAATATGTTGAAGCATACGTTGGCGCTTATCCTGGTTGCAGGTGCCGCCCTATATCCTTCGCCCGCCCGTGCATATGCGCCGGATCACTCCGACATGTTTCACCCATCCGTCACCACGCGCGACTACGCCTATTCCTACGACGGCGCCGGC
>CAYPJN010000538.1:0-2019 GCA_964411055.1 uncultured Lentisphaerales bacterium
GCAGGCGCCAGAGCGCGGCCAGGTTGAGGCTCTCGTGGATGATTCCCTGGCTGGAAGCGCCGTCGCCGAAATAGGCGACCACCACGCGCCCGCCGCGGGCCATTTGCGCCTGCAGCGCCAGACCCGTGGCGAAAGCCACACTGGCCCCGGTGATGCCGTTGGTGCCGTAGAAGCCCATTTCGGGAGCCATCATCATCTGGCTCCCGCCGCGCCCGCACGAGTAGCCTGTGGCGCGCCCGAAGAGCTCCGCCATGAGGCGGCCGGGGGCGGCGCCACGCGCCAGGAAGTGGCCATGGCCGCGGTGCGTGCTGGTCATGGCATCGCACGGCTTCAGGGCCGCCGCCACGCCCACGGCGACGGCCTCCTGGCCGATGCAGGTATGCGCCGTGCCCATGATGCGGCCCTCGGCGAAGAGTTGCTCCACCGCCTCCTCGAAGCGACGGATCAGCAGCATTTGGTCGTAGGCTGGAAGCAGGTCTGGCATGGCTCCCAAACAGCAGGTTTTATGCCGTCGTGGGACTCGGCCACCACGTTCCATCTTCGCGCCCGCCCGGCGACCGCGGCCTCCGCGGCGCCGTGTTATATAATCCGCCTCAGGCGGCAGGGTTTTCCCTTCCGCGACCCATACATAATTGCGGCATCAGCGGATGAAGAGGAGGAATCCGACGGACGTCTGGCACTCGAAGCAACCCATGTCGGGCCTGCCCAGGAGGCGCGGATTGCCGGCCAGGTCCTCCGCGCCCGTCATCCACTCCTGCCTCAGCCCGGCGTTGACGCACCGCGACGAGGACGACAGCGAATAGGGAACGGCGTTCGACTTCGTCGCGAAGCCCGGATCGCCCACGAGATCGTGCCCGCCGAAGGCATTCGTCGAGACGCAGTTGTAGTCGAAGAACGTGACGCCGTCGTCGGAGAGCGTATAACCGGACACATACGCATACGGGGCAAACGCCGGCCAGTAGGCGGATCCGTCAAGCGACTCGCTGCCGCATTCATTGTCCCAGATGATGCAGTTGCGGATCGTTCCGCCGTCCACGGCGGTCACCGCGGAATACTGGCGGTTGGTGTTGCCCGTGATCGTGCAGTTCTCCATGACGGCATCTTCCTTGACGCAGACGATGCCGGCCTTGCGGCCCGTGGTGCTGCTGTCGGCGAAGTTGCCGCGGATCAGTGAATTCCGAAGCACCCCCGTTCCGTAGAGCGAGACCGCCAGCCCCGGTGTCCCGTTCAGGTCGAGCGTGGCCGTGCCGCGTGTCGCCACGATTTCGCAGCGGTCGACAAGTCCTCCCGCCATCCCCAGGCCGATTGCGCCGCCGCTCGTATAGTATCCGTTGGAAATCACGCAGTCGTACACGAGCCCGTCGTTGACCTGAAGGTTCATGACGTAGTATTTGTTGTCGTCCAGCACGAGGCCCTGCAGAACGGCGTCGGCATGGCCCACGACAGCAAAGCTGTTGCCCGTGAACTGGCGCACAAGCTCCGGGCGCGACGACAGCCCCTCGACCGGGCGCATCGTGAGTTTCTGGTTGAGGAGTACCGCGCAGTCGCAGTTGTGCCGCCCCGCGCACACGAGGATCTCCGCCCCGTCCTGGGCGGCATCGAGAGCGTCGCTCATCTTCGCGGCCGCGGTCGCCTGCGTATTGTACGGGAAGGCGGCGCCTTCGGTGTTGGCGCCATCGAAATAAATCGTTCGCGGATAGACCGTCGCCACGTTTTCGTTCGTGACGTTGAAGATTTCGGTCAAGCCGTCGAGGATCTTGAGCGCCACGGTCTGATAGCCTTCGTTGCAGAAATTGGTCACGGCCGCGCCGCTCTGCTCATAGACGCCGTCGCCGTTGAAGTCCCACAGATATTCGACGGTCTCCGGCAAGTTCGTGCCGGTGATCACGGGAGAGAAGACAATGTTCGTCGCGCCAAACGACGTCGTCGGATCGGCCGCGACGCTGCAGGTCGCCTGGCTCATGTCGGCCTCGAAGCAGCCGATGTCGATCGCCGCGCCCTGCACGCGCGTATGGCCGA
>CAYPJN010000539.1:0-2015 GCA_964411055.1 uncultured Lentisphaerales bacterium
GAAACCGGCTTTCCACCCGAACAGGTCGTATGCCAGCTTGCGCAGCCGCGGCTCGCTCACATCGAGCGCCGCCCCCATCTGAGGATCCGCGACTTCCGCGCGGCCCTGGTAGGCGATCGTGTAATGGTTTGAAAGGCGGGGCAGGGCTAGCAGCAGCAGAGGCCGGAGCGCCCAGCCGACGGCTCCCGAAGACCACAACAGGATCAGGAGTGCAACCCCTGCAAGACGGCGCAGCCACGGATGCCGCTTTTTCACCTGCTCAGCCATGACCGATAGCATACCGGCCCCGCCGGTGGATGGCAAGCAGGGGGCCAAGTCCATCAACCGCAGATGCGGATTGCAGCCGTCGCGGTAATCGAGGCATAATGCGGCTCATGCATCCACTCGATCCCGCGCGGTTGGCCGATTGGCAGATCGCCGCCGCCCTTGAACCCGGACTGAAGCCGATCGGGCAGGTCGCCCGCGATTTCGGCCTCGAAGACCGCGAAATCATTCCGATGGGACCCCTGGTCGCCAAGATCGACCCGGTGCCGCTCTTCGCGCGCCTGACGCAACCGCGCGGGCGCTACATCGACGTCACCGCCATCAACCCCACCCCCTTTGGCGAAGGCAAGACGACGACGACCCTGGGGCTCGTCCAGGGTCTGGGCGCCATGGGTCTCTCCGTGTCCGGCGCGATCCGCCAGCCCAGCAGCGGCCCCACCTTCAACCTCAAGGGCTCGGCCGCCGGCGGCGGCCTGGCCCAGTGCCTGCCGCTGGCGCCCTTCTCGCTCGGACTGACCGGCGACATCGATTGCGTGACGAACGCCAACAACCTGGCCATGGTCGCCCTCACCGCCCGCATGCAGCACGAGCGCAACTACGACGACGCGCGACTGACCAGGACCCGGATGCGGCGCCTGGACATCGATCCCAACCGCGTCCAGATGCGCTGGGCCATGGACTTCTGCGCGCAGGCGCTGCGCCACATCGTCATCGGACGCGGCGGCGCGATGGACGGCGTCGAGATGGAGTCGGGCTTCTACATCTCGGTGGCCAGCGAAGTCATGGCGCTCCTGGCCGTCGCCCGCGATCTGGCCGACCTGCGGGCGCGCATGGGGCGCATCGTCGTGGCCCACGACCGGTCGGGGCGGCCGGTGACCACGGCCGACCTCGAGGTCGACGGCGCGATGACGGCCTGGATGGTGCGGGCGCTGCAGCCGAATCTCCTGCAGTCGGCGGAGGGCCAGCCGATGCTCGTGCATGCCGGCCCCTTCGCCAACCTCGCGGTCGGGCAGAGTTCGGTGATCGCCGACCTCGTGGGGACGCGCCTTTCCGACTACCATGTGACGGAGAGCGGCTTCGGCGCCGATATCGGCTACGAGAAGTTCTGGAACATCAAGTGCCGCTTCTCCGGCCTGCGGCCCGATGCCGTTGTGCTGGTGGCGACGGTCCGCGCGCTCAAGCTGCACGGAGGGGGTCCTGCCGTCAAGCCGGGCCGGCCGCTCGATCCCGCCTACACGGGCGAGCAGGTGGGGTTGGTCGAGGCGGGCTGCGAGAACCTGCGCGCGCACATCGGCATCATCCGGCGCAGCGGGGTGCGGCCGGTCGTCTGCCTGAACGCATTCGGCAGCGACACGGCCGCGGAACAGGCGGCCGTGCGCCGCGCGGCGGAGGCCGCGGAGGCCCGCTTTGCCGTCTCGAACCATTGGCTGAAGGGCAGCGCGGGCGCGCGCGAGTTGGCCGAGGCCGTGATGGAGTCCTGCGCCGAGTCGCATGCGTTCCGCTTCCTGTCGCCATTGGAGGAGCCGCTGGGACGGCGCATCGAGACGCTCGCCCGCGAGATCTACGGGGCCGACGGCGTCAGCTTTACGGAGCCGGCGCGCGCCCGGCTGACGGCGCTGGAGGCCGATCCGGCCACGGCCGGGCTGCCGGTTTGCATGGCCAAGACGCAGTACAGCCTCTCGCACGATCCGGCGCTGGTCGGGCGTCCGCGCGGCTGGACCTTGCCGGTCCGCGACATTCTCACCTATTGC
>CAYPJN010000540.1:0-2012 GCA_964411055.1 uncultured Lentisphaerales bacterium
TCGCCCACACTCCATGCGCTAATCCTCACACCCCCGGAGACTGACCCATTACCACGCTGTCGCCTTGACTCAATCACACCGTTTTGTTTTGATGCAGAGAGCACGACCTTATAAGGAACAGGAACACACGATGGCTGATCGGGTCATGACGGACAGGCTGCGCGCCGAGGCGCTGGGGATGGGCATGGATCTGGTGGGGTTCGGCCCCGTGTCGCGCTGGAAGGATGCCCCCTTCCTCCTGAGCCCGCCGGCGATCCTCCCGACGTCGAAGACCGTGATCGTCTGCGGCATCCACATCACCGACACCTGGACCGAGATGGGCGGCGAGCCCGAGCCGCAGGATCGCAGCGCCGGCGGCTGGCAGGACCAGAACTCGCTGTTGGACCGCGTGGCCTACCGCCTCGTGCGGCTGCTGGACGCGTACGGCTACAAGGGCGTCGCCATCGCCTCGTCCAACATCTGGCGCTACCGCAAGTTCGAGGGCATCCCGAGCCTCTTCGCGCCCGACCTCTCGCATATCCTGGCCTCGGCCGCCGCGGGCCTCACCGAGATCGGCTGGCACGGCATCGCGATCAACCCCGAGTTCGGCGCCCGCACGCGCTACATCTCGGTCGTGACAGACGCCGAGTTAACGCCGACCCCGATGTACGACGGCCCGAAACTCTGCGACATGTGCATGGCCTGCGTCAGGAACTGCCCCACGGCTGCGCTGCGCAAGGAGCTGCTGCCGCCGCACGAGGTGCGGATCGCGGACAAGACCTTCCGCTACGCCAACAAGAACATCTGGCGCTGCGCCTGGGCCGAGCACTTCAACCTCGACCTTAACTCGGAGAACCTCAAGCGCATGGACAAGGTCGGCGAGGCCGAGATCCTCGGGGAGATCGCCGCCAAGGGCACGCGCGGACACGAACGCGGCGTCTGCCAGAAGGTCTGCGTGCCGCCGCACCTGCGGACGGACGAGCCCAGTTTCGGACGGCCCGGCAAGCTGATCGCGCAGCGCCGCATCAACCGGCGCTATCCCGACAACATGCCGACGCTGCGCAAACTGCGCGACGATCTCTCGGCGGCAGCGATCCGCATGGGGGCCGACCTGGTGCGCGTCGCGCCCCTGGCACGGGACGTGGAGACGGTTCCCGGGTATTCGCTACTGAAGGAACTGCCCGGCGCGCGCACCGTCATAGGACTGGTCTGGCGCACGCCGGACGGCACCTGGGACAATGGGCCGATGCACCTGGCCGCCACGGTGAACTTCCACCATGTGCTGCTGCGCCTGGCGCGCCTTGTGGAGGATTGTGGATACCACGCCGCCAGCTACCGTACATGGGAACACGCCGGCAGCCTGTGCGGGGAGCTGGGCGAAATGCTTGCCATGGGCGCGAAGTCGAAGGATCAGCCGGGGCTACTCGCAAGTGTAGAGTTCGGCGCCGACGTCTGGCTCGGCGCCTTGGTCACCGACGCGCCGCTCGATCCCACGCCGCCGGCCACGCCCTCGGCGGCGGCCCGCCCGCGGCGCCTCGATGCCGTCCGCCTGCGCCGCAAGCTCGAGCAGGCTTCCGACGCGCTGCACGTCACGCGCTTCGGCGTCGCACCGGCTGCGCGCTTCGACCGCGCCGTCGGCGAGATTGCGGCCGCGGTCGACCTCAAGGCCATCGGCGAACGGGTCGAAGATGTCGGCGTGACCTACCACGGCGTCTTCGAGCCCCGGATCTTCCGCGAGACCACCAGTGTCATGGCGCCGTCCGACCACCTCCCGGGCGCAAAGTCGGTGATCGTGCTGGGGCTCGATTTCCCCGAGGCGATCGTGGCCCATGCCGCCAAGCCCGATAGCCAGCAGATCGGCCCCTATGCCTTCTGGCAGTACCAGACCCGCAACGAGCTGGCGTTCGCGGCCTTCGAGATCGCCAGGGCGCTCCAGGAACAGGGACACCGGGCGGTGGTCTCGGAAGACATGCTGGGAATCCAGTCGCTGGTCGCCTCGCACCGCGGCATGCTGCCCGACGCCCGCTGCAACG
>CAYPJN010000541.1:0-571 GCA_964411055.1 uncultured Lentisphaerales bacterium
CGGCCTGCGGCGGGCTGCAGTGTGACGGCGGCACGATCCGCAACACGATCATCCATGACAACTGGTCGGTCAGCAACCTGTTCAACACCGCGAACTCCGGCGCCACCACCTACAATAGCAGCAGCACCTGGCCGACCAACGGCCTTGCCGGCAGCGGCAATCTCGACAGCGATCCGCTCTTTCGCAACCTGGTGGCGGGTGACTGCCGCCTCGGGCGCGGCTCGCCGTGCATCAACACCGGGCTCTACCAAGCGTGGATGGACGGCGCGCGCGACCTCGCCGGCCAGCCGCGCATCCTCAACAAGCTGGTGGACATCGGCGCCTACGAGAATGCGCTGCCCGGCGGCACGCTGATGATCCTGCGGTAGGCGCAGAAGGATTTCCGGGGCGGACAGCGTTCAGCAGCCATTGCGGCTGCCGGGTTCTTGACGGCGGGGGCGGGAGGGTTTACGCTCTCGTCCGATGGACAATGGAAGACAGAGCCTGGCGGGGCGGCATGTACTGATCACCGGCGGCGCGCGACGCATCGGCGGTGCGATCACGCTCGAGCTGGCGCGCGCCGGCGCCCATG
>CAYPJN010000541.1:581-2004 GCA_964411055.1 uncultured Lentisphaerales bacterium
TCCATGTAAAACCCTTCTCCCCTTCGTGCTCTTCGTGGTGAAAAGGCGGATCGAGGACGAGGCTTCAAATCATGGCTGCCGGGTTCTTGACGGCGGAGGCTGGAGGGTTTACGCTCTCGACCGATGAACAATGGCATCCAGAGCCTGGCGGGGCGGCATATCCTGGTCACCGGTGGCGCGCGGCGCGTCGGCGGCGCGGTCGCGCTCGGTCTGGCGCGCGGCGGCGCGCATGTCGTCATTCACTGCCATAAATCCGGCGAGGCCGCGCAGGCCACGGCCGCCGCGGCGCGGGCGTGCGGCGTGCATGCCTGGGTGGTGACGGCGGACCTATCCGAACCCGGGGGCGCGGAGCGCTGCATGGACGCGGCGCTGGCGGCGACCGGCGGACGCCTCGACGGCCTTGTGAACAACGCCTCGCACTATCCCGAGTCGCGCCTGCTGAGCGTGCCGCCGGGCGAGCTTGAGGCGAGCCTGCGGCTGCATGCCACGGCGCCGCTGCTGCTGGCCCGCCGCATGGCGGCGCTCGGCGGCACGGGCGACATCGTCAACGTGCTCGACGCCCGTATGACGATGTACGACGCCGAACATGCGGCCT
Source organism: uncultured Lentisphaerales bacterium (assembly GCA_964411055.1). GTDB lineage: Bacteria > Verrucomicrobiota > Kiritimatiellia > RFP12 > JAAYLN01 > JAAYLN01. The sequence goes on from CAYPJN010000541.1 coordinate 1,177, forward strand.
ACCATCTCGGCAAGCGCATGCTGCTGAACCTGACGCGCATGCTGGCGCTGGAGCTGGCCCCCCGGATCCGCGTCAACGCGGTCGCCCCGGGCGCGGTGCTGCAGCCGGATGGCGAGCCCGAGGCGGCGCTGGAGCGCCTGGCGGCCTTCAATCCGCTCCAGCGCCACGGCTCGCCGGCGGGCGTGGCCGCCTGCGTGCGCTTCCTGATGACCTGCGATTTCATGACGGGCCAGACCCTGTTCTACGACGGGGGCTACCACCTGAAGGCGGCGACGTATGGCTAGGCGGCCACCCGACAAGATCAGTATCCGCGACTGGGAACTTGCGTGTCTCGTCGGAGTCTACGAGGAGGAGCGCCGGGCGCCGCGGCCGATCCGCGTGGATCTGACGATTCACCTGCCCGCCGTCGACCGCCGGGACGATCTGGCGCGTACCGTCGACTACGCCCGCCTGCAGCAGACCATCGCGGAGGCGCTGGCCACGACGGCCTACCGGCTGATCGAATCGGTGGCCGAACGCATCGCCGCCATTGCCCTGGAAGATACGCGCGTGGCCGCGGTGACGGTGCGCGTCGGCAAGCCGGGCGCGCTGCCCGGCGCCCGCACGGTCGAGGTCGAGATCATGCGCTCACGGGAGAACGGATTGATATGAACCTGCAACGCGTCGCGGACCTGGTCCGCGAAATACTGGTCGAGGTCGGCGAGGATCCCGGCCGCGAGGGACTCAACAAGACACCACAGCGCGTGGCCCGCGCCCTCAAGTTCCTGACCGACGGCTACCGCAAGTCGGTGGCGCGCGAGATCAACGGCGCGATATTCGAGTCGCACA
>CAYPJN010000542.1:0-1988 GCA_964411055.1 uncultured Lentisphaerales bacterium
ACGGCAACGCCGGCATGCAGGTGCGGGTGCTCTCCGTCAGCTACCCGCCCAACGAGCAGGCGCTCGTCTGGCAGGTGGCGGCGAGCCAGAGCGGCGCGGCGCGCGTGCGCATCAGCTACGTCCTCGGCAACCTCTCCAAGAACTTCAACTACCGCGCCGTCGCCGCCCACGACGAGAAGACGCTGACCCTCGCCCAGTACATGCGCCTGCAGAACTTCGCCAACGAGGAGTTCATGGGGAGCTTCGACGCCGACAAGGGCGCCAACCTCTGGGCCGGCTGGGGCCGGCAGTTCACCCGCCCCGTGGGCCTCAACGAGACCAAGGAGATGCTCGTCGCGAAGTTCGCCGGCGTCCCCGTCCGCAAGACCTACACCTGCAACCCGGCCGAGTACGACTACCTCGACCGCCCGCAGAACAAGCTGCGCGTGCCCATGCACTATGTGATCAAGAACAACAAGGAGTCGAACCTCGGCGCCGGCCCGCTGCCCTACGGCAAGGTCCGCCTCTTCATCGCGCCGCGCGATCCGAAGGACGCGGCCCTCTCCTCCACCTTCCTCGGCGAGGACTGGGGCGCCTTCACCCCGATCGACGACGAACTGAAGCTCTACCTCGGCGTGGCGCAGGACATCGTCGTCAAGCGCACGATCGACAGGAGCGAGCGCCAGCGCGTCGCCGGCAACCTCTACCACCACGAGGTGACCGTCAAGTACGAGATCGAGAACTTCAAGGACCAGCCGGTCTTGCTCGACATCAAGGAGAACCTGCGCCACGTCCGCAGCGAGGTCCCCAACCTCGGCAACACGAACCGCGACGTCGAGTGGGAACTGCTGCCGGCGACCGATCTCGAGGGCGGACCCGACAAGGAGAAGACCACCTTCGAGGAGGTGCTCTTCCACGTCCCCCTCCCCGCCCGCGCCAAGGATGACAAGGCCGAGAAGCTCGTGCGCAAGCTGCATGTCCGCTTCCGCAATGAATGGTAGCCGATGCGAAAGGAATTGCCATGAAGCCGCTTCACACCTTCTCCGTCGCCGCCCTCCTGCTGGCCCTTGCCGTCGCGGCGCTGCCCGCCTCCGCCCGCAACGTCGATCTCTCGACCGTGCCGCGGCGCGACACGGTGCAGCTCACGATCTACAACAGCGAGGACCTGACCCTCGTGCGCGAGACGCGCACGCTGACCTTCAAGAAGGGGATCAACGGACTCCAGTTCTCGTGGGCCAACACGCTGATCGACCCCTCCTCGGTCGAGCTGCGCTTCCTCTCCAAGGCCGACCAGCTCGACCTGCTCGACACGACCTTCCCGCACGACAAGCCGCAGATGCTCTCCTGGAACGTCGTCAGCGAGCTCGACGGCGCCGCCACCGTCGAGATCACCTACTTCACCAGCGGCATCACCTGGAGCGCCGACTACGTGCTGACCAGCGACGCCGCCGAGCGCACCCTGGCCCTCGAAGGCTACGTCCGTGTGACTAACCGCAGCGGCGAGGACTACGAGCAGGCCCAGGTGCGGCTGGTCGTCGGTACCATCAACCTCGTCGAAAAGATCGCCCAGCTCGCGCGCGTCGGCATGGAACGCGTGTCGGAAATGGCCGAGGGCGAGATGCTCTCGCTGCGGAGGCGGGCGGCCCGGGACGCCATGGTTCCCATGGCCGCCGCGGCGCCCACTGACATGGCCTTCGGCGCTGGCATGCGGGAGGAAAAGCAGATCATCAAGGAGGGGCTCTCGGAGTACTTCATCTTCAGCATCCCGGGCACCGAGACGATCCCGGACGGCTGGTCGAAGCGGCTGCGGGCGATCGAGGCGCCGGCGGCGCCCTTCAAGGTGCAGTACCGCTACCGCCCGGCGCAGTACGGCGACCAGCTCGTCCGCATGTACCTGCTGACGAACGACGAGCCCTCGGGCCTCGGCGGTTCGCCACTGCCCGACGGCCTCGTCCGCGTCTTCCGCCACAATGGCCGCGACGGTCTCTCCTACCTCGCGCAACAGCCGA
>CAYPJN010000543.1:0-1980 GCA_964411055.1 uncultured Lentisphaerales bacterium
CGGCTACAACGACTGGCCCGCCGACCTGGCCGTGAACTTCGACGGCTGGCGCTTCCTGAAGTACTTCATAGACGACTCGCGCTCGCCGATCCGCAACTACTCGCCGGGCCGTCAATGGCGCTCCAGCGGCGGCGGCCGCCAGCCGCGGTATCCGCTGCACCTGACCGGCCTCTACGTCACCATGTACCGCCAGGCCATCGATCCGGTCGAGATGCGCGATGTGGTTCCCGTGCTGCGATTCCAGAATATCGGAGCCTTCGAATGAATACCATCCGTCACCTGCTGCTGCTGCTGCTGCCGCTGCTGCCGCTGCTGTGCATGATCGGCCGGGCCGGTCCCGCCGTGATCTGGCGCGAGGACTTCGCACGCTACGCTGACGGCGCGCACCCCGGCCGCTACCATGACGGCAAGGGGGTCGTGCTCAGCGAGGGCGCGCAGAAATTCTACCGTTTCCCGGGTGGGTTCATGGGCGGATTCGACTACTTCGGCGCGCGCCACTGGAACCGCTACGACGTGCATTTCAAGCTGCGCCCCCAAGGGAACTTCACGCTATACATGGTCGCCAAATCAGGCGGCTGGCGCGGCGCCGTGCCCTATTCCTGGTACTACCTGACGATCTCGCCCAAAGGTGTGGCGCCAAACGCGCACGGGCTTCCAACGGAGGTGACCAACCGCGTGCCAAGCGCCGCGATCGAGCCGCCGCTTGCGACGAATGTCTGGTATGCCTTCGATGTTTCCGTGGCGCCCAGCAACATCGCCATCCGTGTGCAGGGACCGGACGGGCAGGCGCCGCGCCTGCTGTGGGATCATGCCGTACTGCCCGGCGGCGGAGGCATCGACTTCCACGGTACGCCGCCCTTCGACCTGGCGGAGATTGTCGTGACTGAACCGTAATCGGGATGGGATCGGGACGGGCAGGCAGGAATGCCTGCCTGATCCTTGCCCCGCCGCCTGCGTCAGAAGGTCGCGTCAACAACACACGTGTCACGCGGGGCAGGCTTTGCTTTGATTATGCCTTGTGGGCATAAAAAACCCCGCCTGGTCGTATGGGCGAAAAGTTCTGAACCCAGTTCTCAAAGTGGGCGCCCCGGCGGCGTTTCGCAATCCCCGATCATGGATCGGGTCTTCGTTTCACGTCGCGTTTTGGCTCCCCGGCAGACATGTAGGTCAGAAATGTAGGCCAGTTCGCGATTCAGGCAGGGTCACGTTCTGCTCACGTTCCAGGCGGTGCAAGCGCCCGGAATCCAGTTTTTCAGTTCAGCCTTCGCGCACCTCGGCGCCGAGGGTCGCCTTGACCGCCTGCATGATCTTCTGGCAGGCCGCGTTGACCTCGTCGTCCGTTAGCGTGCGCTCGGCCGACCGGAACTCCAGCGTGAAGGCAAGGCTTCGCCGTTCACCTCTGGATTCCTTGGGGATAAATATATCAAATAGGCGGATGTCCGTCAATTCCGCGGGGGCCGCCGCGCGGATGCCCACCACGATCTCGTCGTGCGTCAGACTGGCCGGCGCCAGCAGGGCCAGATCGCGCCGCACGCCGGGATAGGCGGGGACGGGCTTGAGCGCCACGCGCTCGCCGAAGCGCGCCAGGAGCGGCGCCAGACGCAGCTCGCCCACGGCCATCGGCACATGCATGCGCCAAGCGTGGCGGATCGCGCCGCGCACCAGCCCGAGGCGCCCGAGTTCCTCGCCCGCCAGCGCGACCGACACGCACCAGCCCGGCTCGAAGGCGGGATGCGCCGCGGGCGCGAAGGCGGGCTCGCCGGCATGCAGCCGGCGGATCAGCGCCTCGAAGATGCCCTTGAGCCACAGCAGCGCCTCCTCGTTGTCCACGGCGCGGCGGCGGTCGAGCGCCCCGCGCCCGAAGGGGCCGCAGATGCCGGCCGCGAGGCGTTCCTCCTCCGTCGGTTTTCCATCCGCCGAGAGGCCGAAGACGCGGCCGATCTCGAAGAGAGCCGGCGCCTCCACCTGCCGCGCGAAGTT
>CAYPJN010000544.1:0-1968 GCA_964411055.1 uncultured Lentisphaerales bacterium
GGCCTCCGCCAGGCGCCGGGCCGCCTGCCGGTGCCGCGCCAGGAGGTCACGGTCGTCGGCATACCGTTTCACGGCCGCGGCCAGACTGGCCACCGACCCCGTTTCGTAGGCAACGCCCGCCGCATGCTTGTCGAGCAGCGCCTGCGCCTCGCCTTTCAATCCATTGATAATCGCCAGGCCCGCGGCGGCATAGTCTATCAGTTTGTTGGGCACCGCGACCCATGAGTCGGCGAACATCGGCACAACCCCGACATCGCACTCGGACAAGCACGCCTGCAATGACTTGTCGTCAAGATAGCCGCGGTAGGTGATCGGCGCGCCCTGTCGGACGGCCTCGATGATCCGCACACGCTGCGGACCATCGCCGGCTACGGTCAGCTTAACCGGCACGCCCTCGTCCGCCAGCCGTCGCACGGCTTCGATCAATGTTTGAAGGTCGTACCGTTCGCCCAGATTACCCACATAGCAGAGCCCGAGAGGCCGCGCGTTGTCGACGCGATCCGCCCCAACGCTGATAGGCAAGGGCGTGCCAAGCGGAAAACAGGCCGTTGGCGCCTGGCAGCCGGACGCGCGCGCCAACTGTAGATAGGCTTCGGCGACCGCCGTCAGCCCATCCGCCTGGCGGTACGCACGTCGGGCCAGCCGCCTCGCGGAGCTGAAGGCCGCCGGCGCCAGCCACCGCAGGCCGCGCGGCAGCAGGCGGAAGAAGGTCTCCGGCCAGGCGTCCTGGATGTCCACCACCACACGGCACCCCCAGTCGGCGCGCATGCGTGCCGCTTCGCGGAAGAGACCCAGCGGCGGCATGCTAGTCAGAATGCAGTCCGGTGGAGGCAGATCTTCCTGCGCCACGGCCTTGCGCGCCAGGAGCGACCAGCGGCGGGCGTACAGACGGTGGCTGATGACCCGCCGCAGACCGACATTCGCCCGGTAGGGATGTGTGGGTACCAGGCGCACCTGGAAACCCTCGGCGTCATAGATCGGATCCAACGCGCGCCGGGTCTTGGTCACATGGTGGAAGTCGCTCGCCCAGAGCACCACCTCGTGGCCCGCCGCCCGCAGCGCGCGGCTGAGGAGCCAATAGCGCATTGGGCGTCCGCCCTCGCCCGGCAGCGCGTCAAAAGGCGTGTTGATCCAGAAGGTCATGCCTATCCCTCAAGTCCCGGCACATTGATCGCCGGTAGGTCACCGAACCAGCGGTGCAGCAGACGGCTGCGGGGGAAGAGAATGACCCAGGCCGTAAGGAAAATCAACTTCAAGTCGGTCGCCAGAGACAGGTGTTCCTGGTACCACAGTTCCAGCGCGCCCTTGACGGGCGCGATGTGCCGCGAGTAGAACTCGTCGGGCGGCATGCCGCACTCCGACAACAGCCGTTCCTCGTCGCGAAAGACAATCGAGCCGATGCCGGTCAGTCCCGGGCGTATGTTGTAGATGCGCGCCTTGACCTTGTCCGGATACGGTGCGAACGTCTTGTCGACCAGCGGCCGCGGCCCGACGACCGCCATGTCGCCCGTCAGGATGTTGATGAGCTGCGGCAGCTCGTTGATCTTTGTCATGCGGAGGAAACGGCCCAGCGGCAGCACGCGCGGATCGCGCCGCGTAGTGTGCAGACCGCCCGCCAGGTTCGGGCTGTTCTTGAGCATCGTGGCGAACTTCCAGATCCCGAAACGGCGGTTGCCCCGCCCGATCCGTTCCTGGAAGTAGAAGACCTCGTGCTCGCCGGTGAGCAGCAGACCGAGAACTACAGGAAGCATCAGCGGCGCCAGCACCACCAGCGCCGCCAGCGCGAGGAGAACATCGAGAACTCGCTTGATGGGAAGATATGAGGCCATAACTCGGAATTATTCAGCTAAGCGGTAACTTGTAAGCTACGGAGGGTGCGGATGTGGAAGACCGGGGAGAAGCTACGGATGACGCGGATGACGCGGATGGGGAAGACCGGGGAGAAGCTACGGATGACGCGGATGGGGA
>CAYPJN010000545.1:0-1966 GCA_964411055.1 uncultured Lentisphaerales bacterium
GGCGTTTCCGGCACGTCGCTGACGAACTGGGGCGACAGTGCCACCGGCAGGCTCGATATCGAGGCCATTCCCGCCGTAGGACATGCCTTCTACAAGTGGATCGGCGACATCGGCACCGCCGACAGCCGCAACCAGGAAATCTCGGTGGACTTCTCGCAGGCGCGGACGATCAATGCAGTCTTCTCCGAAATGATATACGTCAGCACCAACGGCGCAAATATTGCACCGTACAATAGCTGGGCCGACGCCGCCACGAACATCACGGACGCCCTGGTGTACGCGGATGCCGGCGACATCGTGCAGATCGGCGCGGGGAATTTTGCCGTGGGGCCTCCGATCACGAACTTGACCGGTTTCAAAATCCAGGGCGCGGGCGTCGACAAGACGATACTGAAGGGCGGTAGCCGCAGCGGCACGGGCTGTTTCTACATCCAGAACGCCGAAGCGGAGCTCTGCGATTTCACGCTGGACGGCGTCACATGGAACGCGGACGACCGCAAAGCGATCAGCCCCGCGTTCAACTTGACAGCCGGCTATCTTCACGACCTCCGCATCAACGCGATGGACGTCAACAAGACTGGCAACATGTACGGGCTCGGCATCAAGATGTCCGGGGGACACGTGGCCGATGTCCTCATCGAAAACTGCACATCCACACGCGGTGACATGAATTGCAATGGTTGCGCCATCTATCAGGCCGGCGGTCTCGTGGAGCGCTGCGTCCTCAGGAACAACCAAGGAAAGCAGTATGGCGCCCTCTACCTCGCGGGCGGCACGAATGCGCACGCCATCATCTACGGCAACACGGCGCGCAACGGGGGCGCGACCGGCGGCGGGGTCTACATGACGGGTGGTTTGCTGATGCAGGCGACCCTCTGGAACAATCGCGCGGGCAACGATCCCAGCGACACGGGCGCCACAGGCGGCGGATTGTGGCACAATAACGGTATCGTCACTAACTGCATCGCCTGGAACAATTCGCTCATGCCCATGTCCGGCGAACAGACGTACGGACCGGACGTCTACTCCTCCGCGACGACCAAAATCTTTTCTCTCTGCACGCCAAGCGCCTGCGGTGTGAATCCGATCACGGCCTATCCCGAGTTCACGGATCCCGCCGGCGGCGACTTTTCGCTCAGATCCTCCTCGCCCTGCCTCCTGTCCGGCGGTGGCTATGTGGGCGCCGAACCCTTCAACGGCCTGGCGGTGGGCATGACGGTTTCGCCGCGTGAAACGTTTCCCGACACGAACGTCACGTTCACGGCGACCGCGCGGGATGTCGCGTCGCCGACCTATTCCTGGGTCGTGACGGATGCCGCGGGCGTGACAAGCGCGACTTCCACGGCGCAGAGCTTTTCGCAGGCGTTCACCACCGGATGGTATTCCGTCCGGCTCGAGGTGAAGGACGGCACTGCATCGGCCGGGATGGACGTGCGCACCCGCTTCCTGCATGTGGGCGCCTACACGAACCGGGTGGCGGTCGGCGACGATCTCGTCGCGAGAATCGCGGACGCGATCGACGGCGAAACGTATCTCCTCGCGGACGGCATTCACACCCTTACCAACACGGTGCGCGTGCTCAGGAACGTGAAGCTGATCGGATCCGGCGCGGACCATTGCGTCATTGCGCGCCCCTCCGAGGCCGTGCTCACGCGCGCGATGCAGATCAACCATCCCGACGCGCTCGTGACGGGCGTGGCGATAACAGGTGGCCGGTTGCCCGACTCTTACCGCTCAACTTACGGCTGCGGCATCTGGATCGGCGCGCGCGGCGGCACTCTGTCGTGGTGCACGATCACCAACAACACCACGAGTGGTTACTGGATGCGGGGCGGCGGCGGCGCAATGACAGGGACTAAAGGCCGTCTTTCGCATTGCATAATCGCCAGGAATTCGACCTCGAACGGCCAGACAAGCAACTACGGTGGAGGCCTATACCTGAGCGAGGGCCAGGCCGACAACTGCC
>CAYPJN010000546.1:0-1964 GCA_964411055.1 uncultured Lentisphaerales bacterium
GACGCGCAGATAACCAGCCGTCCGGTGGCCACCTGAAAATAATCGACCAACCCGAACCCGGTCCGCGCGGCCGCCCTCTGCAAGCGCACGCCGTAGGTTCGGACGAGCCGCGATTCCCTTACCGTGGCGAATCCGGTTCCGTAGAGCGCGGCCCCGGGACATGCGTCGATCATCTCGTGGATACGCCCCAGATACTCCGGCAGCCACCAATCGTCGGCATCGAGAAAGGCAATGAACGGTTGCGTCGCCGCCGCGATACCCCGGTTGCGGGCCGCACTGACACCCTCGTTGGCCTGGTCGATTACGCGAACGCGTGAATCCGTTTGTGCCCGGGCGATCCGCTCCCCGCCGTCGGTCGAGCCGTCGTTGACGATCAGGATCTCGTCCGGCGGGGTGGTCTGGGCATAGACCGAGTCCAGCGCCCGCCGCAGGTACGGCGCCTTGTTGTAGAGCGGGATAACGACCGAAAACATCTGTGGGCCGGAGACGATACGGGGGTTTAACGCAGAGGCGCAGAGTGGTGAGTGGTGAGTGGTGAGTGGTGAGTGGTGGCCGTCAACCTTGGCGTTGAGATTCATTCAAGTACCGGATGTAGGCGCTCAGCAGCTTGACTGCCTTTTCCACCAGTAAACGTCCTTGTAGGAGTAGACTATCATCAATTAGTTGCTCATCATTTCCAGCAATCATATGATCAAGAATCTCCTTGCATGATCCCCTGGAAATGCGACAATACTTTGCATTGTCCACATAATGAAACCGCCCGTCACCCTCTGCAATGTTCGCCGTGGTTGATCTTGCCGCACGGATGAGCTGATCCGTCAGGCGGAAGCGCTCTTCAGGCGGCAGTATGGGCACAATCTGCCGGACCACAAACAGACGCAGCTCCCGGCATGCTTTCCAGCACTCCAGTTGCTCAAAATTTTGAGAATGGTTTTCCGCATTCCCCGACATTGTGTTGCTCCAGTGTGTGGTGTGTAGTCGAGTAGTGAGTAGTTCACCACTCACCACTCACCACTCATTACTCACGACTCACCACTCACCACTCACCACTCACCACTCACACCTTCAACCCAAACCGCGTCCTAAGCAACTCCAGCATCTTCCCCCGGTCGCCGCCGCTGTCGCGCTTGATCTCCCAGATCCTGGCGTCGACGAGCATCCGGTACCAGAGCCCCTGGAAGAAGTGCCACATGAAGCCTTCCCGGCCCTCGAGGAAGCCGCCGCGGACGAAGTAGCGCATGCAGAAGTAGACGAGCGCGCGCCAGAAGAGCGGCGCCCGGGCATACTTCAGCTTCATCCGCCGCTTCGCCGCCGCCTGCTCGCACAACCCCTCCCCCCCTCTGCGCCTCTGCGTCTCTGCGTTACCCCTGTCGAACAGACCATACTCGATATCCAGCATGTCCGCCGCTTCGCGGCTCGCGTAGCCGAGGTGCTTCTGCGTCCACCAGGCGAGGTCGTTGAGGTTGTGGTCGACGAACGACCCGGCAAACGTGGTGTCGCGGCCATCGAGGAGAACCATGCGCTCGTCCATCAGGCGGCGCTCGCAGCGCGCCTTGCCGAGACGGAAGAGGCGCACAATCGTGACGTCGGGAATGCCGCGGCGGATCAGGCGTCCCATGAAGAAGCGCTCGAGATGGAAGGCGACGCCGTTGATGTCGGCGGGAAGCGTATCGAGCCGGGCGCGGATCTCCTCGATCAGGGCGGGACGCAGGTATTCGTCGGCGTCGAGGCGCAGAACCCATTCGGTGCGGATCGGCAGGTTGTCGAGCGCCCAGTTGAGCTGGTCGGCCTGGTTGCCGGGCCAGGCGTGCTGGACGACGTGGGCGCCGGCGGCCCGGGCCAGATCGACGGTCTGATCGGTCGAGAAGCAGTCGACGACAAAGACGGACGCCCCCAGAGGCCTGGCCAGCTCGATGCAGCGCCGGATGTGGCGCTCTTCATTGTACGTCAGGATGATGACGGAG
>CAYPJN010000547.1:0-1949 GCA_964411055.1 uncultured Lentisphaerales bacterium
GCGGCTGGCGGATTGGGACAAGCTGACCGAGCTGGCGCAGCAAATCTTCGGCAAGCGCGGGGTCGCAGCCCTCGGTTATCGTCAGTCCGCAGGAGGTATGCGGCGTGAAAGCGGTGACCACGCCGTCCGCGAGACCGGCCTCCCGGACGGCCTGGCGCAACTGGTCGGTGATGTTGACCATCTGTTCCCCCGACTGAGTCTGCACATCGAAACCGTTCATGCTATCCTCCTCTCGTTGTCTGCGCTAAGGCTCTAACGATACGTTGCGGAAACGCAATACCCGGCAACACCATCTATTCTAGCGACGTCGTCCGAAAGTGCAATCGAAAAGAACGACAACGGGAAAGACGCCCGCACCGGCTCGTGTCCCGCCCACACCAACTTCAAGAACCTCCGGAACCGCGAGATCAGGCGTTTCTACTTGGTGGCGACGGGGCTGAAGTCCTTACCCGGCCATAGCAGCATCAGCCTTGTCCCGTGCCGGCGCGGGCGGCCAGCAGGGCCGCGCCGCGGCAGGCTGGTTCGGGACAGTCGGCGGGAAAGATATCGAGGCCCAGGCGCTCGCGCTTGAGCTGCAGCCAGAAGGGACTGTGCGCTCCGCCGCCGGTGGCGACGACCCGGGCGGGACGCGCCGCGGGACAGAGCCGGTCCAGCAGCACGCCGAGCGAGTCCGCCGTGGCCGTCATGATGGCGCGGGCATAATGGCCGTGACCGTGCGTTGGGCGCCGGTTGGCGAACCCCTCGAGTCCCGGTTGCAGGTGCGGCAGCGGACGCGCGGCCAGGCCGTCGCAGTCCGGCGGCACGGTCGCGGCGAGCCGGTCTAGCTCCGCGAAACTCGTGTCGGGCGCGAAGGTGCGCCGGTACCATTCGAGCACGCCCGCGCCGTTGTTGTCGAAGGCCAGTTGCGTCCAGGCGCCGGGCTCGACTCCGGGCAGGGTGCAGAGTCCCTCGCGGGGCTGGTAGCGGTCGCACATCGCGACGCAGGCCAGCACCGTGCCGGTCGACTCGCTGACAGGCGCGCGTGTACCGAGTCCCGCCCCGAGGGCCGCGGCGTGGTGGTCGAGCGAGCCCGCCGCCAACGGGATGCCCGCCGTCAGACCTAGTTGTACCGAGCCTGCGGGCGTGACCGGGCCGATAAGCGTGCCGGGCCGCAGCGGCGTCACCAGTAGATCCTCCCGCAGGCCGGCGGCGGACAGGGCCTCCGGCCACCAAACGAGCCGTCGCTGGTCCATAAGCCCCAGCAGCGAGGCGGTTCCCGCGTCGCCGCACCAGCGGCCGGTCAGCGACCAGGCCAGGTAGTCGGAAATGGTCAGGACGCGCGCGGCGCGCGACCAGCAGGCCGGCGACTCGCGCTGGAACCAGGCGAGCTTGGTGACTGCCGATGCCGCGCCGAGACCGGTTCCGATGCCGGTGGTGGCCAGGAAGTCCGGATGGCGGTTCAGTTGCCGGAGGGCCTCCGGCAGCACGGGCTGCCGGGAATCGGTCCAGAGCAGGAAAGGGGTGAGCGGGGTGTCGGCGCCATCCAGAAGCAGGAAACTGTTGGCCTGCGAGGACCAGGAGAGCGCAATGATATCGCCGGGCGACGCGCCGGCCGCGGCCAGCGCCTCGTCCAGACCGCTTCGCAGCGTCCGCCAAAAGGCGTCGATGGCGAGTTCCTGGCGGGGCAGGGGACCGGTGACGGGCACCGGTTGCCGGCCTAGACCGCGCAGCCGCAGTTCGTTGTCGAAGAGGCCCAGCTTGAAGTAGCTGGTGCCGAGGTCGATTCCCAGCAGCAGGCCCATGGCGGTCGTTCCGTGGCGCGTCCGGCGCGTGGCGCCGGACCGCTCCAGGTTGCTTCTACGGGCGCGTCTCGTCGATCAGCCGCTGTGTGGCAGCGACGAGCTTTTTGCCGCTGTCGGTCGAGAAGAGCGAGGTGGAGGCCTCGTAGCCGCCCTCGGCCGCGGCCTGCT
>CAYPJN010000548.1:0-1946 GCA_964411055.1 uncultured Lentisphaerales bacterium
TCATCGCCGAGGGTGCGCGCGCCTTCGGCGCCCAGTGCATCGTGCTAGGCATGGATCCCGTGGCGCATCCCGACCGCGAACGCTTCCCCTCGGGCTACGAGGTGACCACCCGCGGTTTCCGCGTGCGCACGGGACTCGACGCCGTGGTGTGGGCGCGGCGCGCCGCCGACCTCGGCGCGGGCGAGATCGTCGTCAATTCCGTGGATGCCGACGGCACGCGCGCGGGATTCGACCTAACCCTCACACGGTGCATCGCCGACGCCGTTCCCGTGCCGGTGGTGGCCTCTGGCGGCGCCGGCTGCGCGGAGCACCTGCGAGCCGCCTATGACGAGGGTCACGCCGACGCCGCCATCGTGGCGGGTCTGCTCCACACCGGCGAGACCACCATCGCGCGCCTCAAGCAGGCGCTTGAGGCCTCCGGCGTACCCGTGCGCCGCATTACCGACCCGTGCCTATAAGCCCGCGGAGACCGCGGGCTCCAGGCGGAAGGGATCAGCCCCGCCAGCCGTCGACGAAGCCCTGCAGCGCACCCTGCTGATCGAGGATTGAGCGCACCAGGGCGAACTGCGTGCGGCAGCGGTCGAGGTTGTGCTCCGGTCGGCGGATCTTGAAGTAGACGTCGCCCTGCAGGTAGTCGGTCAGAAAGCGCACACCGCACTCGAGCGTCATCAGCATCCCGCTGAAGGCCATATGGGCGCGCTCGGCGGCGTTGAGGAAGCTGCCGCCGGCCTCCAGGAAGCCGCGCGCCAGGGCCTCGAAGATCTCGCGGCGGCAGACGGCCTGCCGGTAGTCGGTGCTGTCCTCGGCGATGTTGAGCGTCGCTGAGCGCACCATGTCGCCGAAGTCGTAGAGCGCACTGCCGGGCATCAGCGTATCGAGGTCAATAACGCAGATGCCCTCGCCGGTGGCGTCGTCCAGCAAAACGTTGTTGATCTTGGTGTCGTTGTGCGTGGCGCGCTCGGGGATCTCGCCGTCCTGCATCAACCGTACCAGGGTGCCGGCCTCCTCCTCCTGCGCCAGGGCGAAATCGATCTCCTCCTGCACCCCGGCGGCGCGGCCGCGGGGGTCGTCGCGCAGCGCGGCGTGCAGCGCGGTGTAACGCTTGGGGGTGTGGTGGAAGTCGGGGATGGTCTCGTTCAGGCGCCCGCCGGGCATGTCGGCCAGCAGTCCCTGGAAGCGGGCGAAGGCGCGCGCCGCCTCGAAGGCCTTGCGGGGACTGTCGACGATGTCGCAGGTCGAGCACTGCTCGATGAAAAGGTAGCAGCGCCAGGCCTGGCCATCGTCGTCGATGTGCAGCACGCCGCCGGCGAGGGCCGGCACGAGCCGCAACGCCCGGCGCGAGGCGTCCGGAGCGCCGGCGGCCCGGAGGCTCGCCTGGGCGTGCGAGGTGACGCGCCGCACGTTCTCCATCAGGCCGGCGGGATCGCGGAAGATCCGGGTGTTGAGCCGCTGCAGCGTGTAATGCAGCGGCGTGCCCGCCTGGTTGAAGGTGAGTTGGAAAGTGTCGTTGATGTGTCCGGTACCGTAGGGAATGCCGCCGACGAAGTCGCCCCGGATGTCGAATCCCGAACTGGCCTTGCGCAAGTCGATAGCAGTGTTGTGCTTCATTAGTGTGCCCGCCGCGCGGCCGCTCCATGCGCCGCGATGACAAAGATGCGCGCAAGCATACGTGCGCGCGAACGGCATGTCAACGCGCAAGTGTCCCCTCCCAGTAATCGGCTAGCCACAGGGGGGCGCGGGAAGCGCATGCTGAGAGGGCTGGACGCGGATGGGTTCTTTGTCTGCGCGTGCCTGCGCGCGCTTGCTTTCCCGCCGCCTGCGGCGGTAGAAACCAACCCGCTGAATTTCCCGCAGCAGGCGTGGCGGGCGCCGGGTATCATATCCAGGGCTGCGTGCCGACGGGTAGGGCGAGCCGTCCCCGGCGAGCCGCGCGCTGGGGCGTGGAT
>CAYPJN010000549.1:0-1946 GCA_964411055.1 uncultured Lentisphaerales bacterium
GGTAGAGGTCGGCCAGGCCGAAGCGGTCGGCGCGGTGGATGATGATCGTGTTGGCACGGGGAATGTCGAGACCGCTCTCGACGATCGTCGTGCAGAGCAGCAAGTCGAATTCGCCCTGCGAGAAGCGGTGCATGGTCTCCGAAAGCGCCTGGGCGGGCATCTGCCCATGCGCGACCGCGATCCGGATCGTCGGCAGGAGGCGCTGCAGCCGCGCATGCATCAGCTCGATGGTCATGACGCGGTTGTGGAGGAAGAAGACCTGGCCCTCGCGGACGATTTCGTTTAGGACGGCGGTGCGGATGAGGGCATCGTCGTCGCGCGCGACACGCGTCTCGATGGCCAGCCGCTCCTGCGGCGGCGTCTGCAGCAGGCTCATGTCGCGCGCGCCGGTCATGCTCATGTAGAGCGTGCGGGGGATGGGCGTCGCACTGAGGGTCAGCACGTCGACCATCGCGCGCACCTGCTTGAGCTGCTCCTTGTGCGCGACGCCGAACCGCTGTTCCTCGTCGATGACCACCAGGCCCAGATCCTTGAACCGCACGCGCGGCTGAAGCAGGGCATGCGTGCCGATCAGGATGTCCACGCGGCCCGCGGCGAGATCCGCCAGGATCGCCGCGCGGCGCGCCGGCGTCTGGAAGCGGCTCAGCACCTCGATGCGCACGGGAAAGGCTGCCATGCGTTCGCGGAAGGTCGCGTGGTGCTGGTCCGCCAGCACGGTCGTCGGGCAGAGCACCGCGGCCTGTCGTCCGTTCATGACCACGACGAAGGCCGCGCGCATGGCGACCTCCGTCTTGCCGTAGCCGGCATCGCCGCAGATCAGCCGGTCCATCGGGCGCGGCGCCGCGAGGTCGGCCTTGACGGCCTCGATGCAGCGCGCCTGGTCGGGGGTCTCGACAAAGGGGAAGCCCGCATCGAAGGCGTGCATCCAGGGGGGCGTCAGATCGTAGGCGATGCCGGGGCGCGCCGCGCGCCGCGCCTGCACATCGAGCAGGGAGGCGGCGAAGTCGACGATCGCGCGCTCGGCCTTGATCTTGTCCTGCTGCCAGCGCCGGCCGCCGAGCCGGTGCAGCGGCACCTCGCGCCCGCCGATGCCGATGTAGCGGCTCAGCAGATGGGCATGGCTCGTCGGCACGTGCAGGCGCGCGCCGTCGGCGTAGAGCAGGGTCATCACCTCGACGCGCCGCCCGTCGCGCTCGATCTCCCGCGTGCCCTCGAACCGGCCGATGCCGTGGTCGATGTGGACGACCAACTCTCCCGGGCGGATCTCGTCGGTGCGCTCCACGCGTCCGCCCCGGCTGGCGATGGCGGGCGGTACGAAGGCGCGGGCGGAGCGCTTGCGCAGGGCGTAGATGTCGGGCTGGCCGAGCAGCACCAGCTTCAGTCCGGGCCACTCGCAGCCGCCGGAGAGCACGCCGTGGCGCAGCAGGATCGCCGTGTCGGGCGGCAGTTCGCGCGCCAGCCAATCGAGGCCGCCGGCCGTGTCGAGGTGGATGGCCACAAGTTCGCCGGCGCGCGCGCGCGCCTCGAGGCCGGTCAGCAGCCTCTGCCGCGCGGCCGCGCGCAGGTCGGGCTGGTCGGGGTCGTCCGCCAGCCCGGCGAGTCCCGGCGGGGGGGCCACGCGGAGGGGCAGGGCGGGGATTCCGGCGGGCGGCGGATCGCCGCAGAAGATCTCGCGGACGGGCGCGCGCCGCGCGACGGCCGCGCGCAAGTCATCCCAGGCGGCCGACGAAGGCGCCGCCGCACCGGGCGCCGTGGTCATGGCGGCGAGGCGGTCGTGATCGAGCCAGAGGAAGACGGCGCCTTCCGGCAGCCGCTCGACCGGCACCGCGGACGGCAGCCGCGCCGGGTCGCAGGGCGGAATCCACGCGGCCTCCAGGGAGGCGGTCGAGCGTTGCGAGGCCGGGTCGAAGGTTCGCAGGCTCTCGACCGTGTCGCCGAAGAAATCG
>CAYPJN010000550.1:0-1940 GCA_964411055.1 uncultured Lentisphaerales bacterium
CAGCACCTCGACGACCTTGTGCGGCAACCGGTAGCGCTTGCTCAGGTTGACCGCCGCCAGCAGCGGCGCGGTATTGACAGGCTCCTGATCCATGCGTGCGCTCCCCATCCGCTCACTCCCGCAGGGCATCGACCGGATCCATGCGGGCCGCGCGCCAGGCGGGCACGATGCTGGCCAGCGTGCAGAAGAGTATCACCGATATCCCCACCTGGACGACTTCCGACGGCAGCACGCGCCAGGGAATCTCGTCGAGCCCGTAGATGCTCTTGGGAAAAACCTGCAGCCCGAAGCGCGCCAGGCCCGCGACGATCCGCCGCAGGTTGCGCAGCACGGCGAAGGCCGCGCCGGTGCCCAGCACGGTGCCCGCCAGGCACTGCAGCCAGCCGAGCAGGACGAAGGTCCACATGATCTGGCGCGAGGAGAAACCGAGCGCCTTCAGCAGGCCGATCTCGTGCGTCTTGCGCACGGTGATCACGATCAGCGTGTTGGTGACGCAGAAGATGGCCACGACCGTGATGAACATCAGCAGGATCACCATCATGTTCTTCTCGACGGCCAGCGCCGAGAAGAGGTCGCGGTCCACTTCGTGCCATGTGCGCACCAGGTAGCCCGGCCCCAGCTCCCGGCGCAAGCGGCCGACGACCGCCTCGAAACGCCGCGGATTCTCGGGGCTCTCCGTCTTGACCTGCAGCGAGTAGGCGCCGCGGACGAGGCCCATGAGGTCGCGCGCCACGCCCAGCGAGGTGATGACGAAGCCGCTGTCGAAGCTGCCCTGCCCCATGTTGAAGATGCCGGCGACCAGGAGTTCCTCGGGGAAGTAGACCTCGTCGCGCGAGACAAGGTTCATTGGCGAGTAGACCAGCAGGGTGTCGCCGACGCGCACGCCGAGCTGGCGCGCGAGATCGGTGCCGACGAGGATGTTGTCGCCCTCGAGGTCGAAGGCGCCCGACTCGATCCGCGCAGCGAGTTGCGGATGCAGCGCCGCCGCCCGCGCGGGGTCGATGCCGACGACCACGGGGGCCTGCACCAGTCGGTCGCGCTCGACCAGCACGCGCATCTCGACGCAGGGCGAGACGGCCACGACCCCCGGCACCGCCGCCGCCTGCACGGCCAGCGCTTCGTCGTCCCGGATGACGCCGTCGTAGGCCGTGATCGTGACGTGCGGCTTGAAGGCCAGGATCTTCTCGCGCCACATGTCGCCGAAGCCGGTCATGACGGCGCGGACGATAATGACGATGGCGACGCCCAGGATCACCCCGAGCACGGATATGACCGTCACGACCGAGGTGAACGAGCGCTTGGGCTTCAGATATTTGAGGGCCAGGAATAAGGGAAAAGGCATGGCGGCCTCGCGGCGGCCGGTTCCGCGGGACCGGTCCGCATGGGCGATGATTGTAGGTCACCGGCGCGCGGGTTACAAATGAAAATCATTTACCCCTTGCTTTCCTCTGCCGCCAAGTTGTCAAAGAAATCGGCCCTAGAACCTTCAACAGTCCTCTCGCCCTGCTGCCCCACGGAGCCGCGGCTATAGGATGGCGGGATGAATCTCCTGCTTAAGCTTTGAGGCGTTGCGCCGCGACAAAATTGTAAGCCAACACGCCGCCTGCAACACAAATCTTGTCGACCGCTTTCCCATCCACCATATTCAATTTCTCGTAAAACACTGATTTCCAATGGACTAGCGCGATTAGGCTGCGATGGCATACGCCTTGCGATAGCCTATGAGTGTACAGCGATTGTACTTTCAGTTTGGCTGAACCAAAGGGAGAAGCATCTATGCGACGATGGACAATTAGCGGGTTCTGGCTGGCTGCCACCGCTCTGCTGGCCGCACCGCTAGCTCTTCAGGCGGAAACCACCGGAGATCCGGCGAGCACGCAGGCGCTGGCTGCGGAGCTGGCGCGGGCGAAGGTCAACCTCGATACGGTCTGGGTATTGCT
>CAYPJN010000551.1:0-1926 GCA_964411055.1 uncultured Lentisphaerales bacterium
GCAGGGCTTCTGGCACCGCTTCCTGGGGCTGACATCGGCCCCGCTGCGCAACGCCAGTTTCGACTACCTGGACGCCTACAACGAGAACCTCTGGCCGCATGGCCCCAACGTCCTGGCCGGCGCGTTGACACCCGCGGGCGTGGCGCCGGGCGAGGGGACGCTGGCCTGGGAGGAGGTCGAGTACGAGGAGGGGCGGACGGCTCTTCTGCCGCGTCTCTCCAGCACCAATGCCGAGGCCGTCTCGACCTTCTCGGTCACCCTGCCCGTGCGCCCGGAGAATGGGGCGCCGCTCGCGGTCGCCAATCCCCACCTGATCAGCGTGCTGGCGCGGACGGCGAACCTGGAGACCGAGAGCGAGTTTTTCGTGCGGGTCTACCTGGACGACGCCCCGGGCAGCAACCTGCTGATCACGGAGCGCAAGGCGGAAAAAAAGACCTATCTGCACCGCACGGGCTTCGTGCGCGTGGGGGCCTACGGCGTGCCGCTGGCGGACCGTTCCTGCGGGCGGCTGCGTTTCGAGTTCGGACTGCGGGGGCGCGGCAGCGTTTATTTCGCCGATCCCAAGCTGATGAGCGTACAGGCGATCGAGGGGGCCTTCCGCGGTCGGCGGATCGTCTCGCAGGCGGACTACGACGCGCTGCCGCCGGAGTCGCGCCCGCCGGGCGTGGTGATCAAGCCGGACAACATGTGGAGCCTCCGCGGGCTGGGCTACATCGTGCAGGGCTACATTCCCCTGCGGGAGTGGGTGCGGCCGGCCATGGTCTGGTCGCTCTACGTCTTTTTGCTCTGCGGGGCCTTTTTCGCGGTCAACGTGATCATGCGCAAGAAGTGGGCCGAGAGCGAGCGCTACCCGCTGCCGCTGACGCGCATCCCGCTGGCGATGATGGGTACGGACGATCCCGACGGCGAGCGGCGGGGTTTCTCCTCGTTCTTCCAGAACCGCTACATGTGGGCGGGTCTGCTGATCTCCCTTGCCTGGTGCATGCTGAAGGGCTGGCATGCCTACAACCCCCGCGTGCCGGACCTGCGCGTCGATGTGCCGCTGGGCCCCTACTTCCTGAACCCCGCCTGGGGCGGCATGTTCAGCGGCACGAGCTTCAGCGTCAGCGCCTTCATCGTCAGCATCGCGGTCTTCTTTGAGCTCAATGTCCTGCTCAGCTTCGTGCTCGGCTACTGGGTCTGCCGCGCCGCCTACCTGATCGGCCACTGGACCAACCTCAAGGTGGAGGTCGGCTTCCCCTGGCGGGATCAGCAGACGATCGGCGCCTACCTGGGCTATTTCCTGATCGTCGTCATCCTCTGCTGGAAATACCTGCTGGGCGTGCTCAAGGCGGCCGTGCGCGGGACGCCGAAGGAGCGCGGGGACGTCATGTCGAGCCGGGCCGCCGTGCTGCTGCTTGTCGGATGCCACCTCGGCGTGCTGGTCTGGGCGCGGATCGTCGGGGCCTCGGCCCTCAGCATGATGGTCTACTTCTGTTTCCTCGTGATCCTGGGCTTCGTCTCCTCCAAGTTCCGCGCCGAGTGCGGCATGGCCTTCGGCTATTTCACGCCCTACAACGCGATGCTTTTCGTCTCGGCGGCGGGCGGCATGGCGCTCTTCGGCGCGGAGGGCCTGCTCGTCGCGCTGCTGCTCTCGGGCTTCCTGACGGTGACGGTCTTCTTTCTCGTGCCTGGCACCCAGTTCGAGGTGATCCAGCTCGGCAAGCGCCTGGGCATCGAGCCCCGCAGCCTCCTCTACACCTGCCTGCTCGGCGTGGCCGGCGGGCTCTTCATCGGCGGCTGGGTCTTCCTCTCCAACGCCTATTCCTACGGCGGAGACAACATCCGGTTCCAATGGGCCTTCAACGGGCTCGACTGGTTCCTGACGCAGTTCCGCTCCGACCTGAACGTGACGACGACCACCTGGCTCCGCGAGGCCGGGGGGCC
>CAYPJN010000552.1:0-1923 GCA_964411055.1 uncultured Lentisphaerales bacterium
GCACCTCCTTGGCCGCCCGGTCATCGACTGCATCTCCGGGGCCGACGCCAGCCTGCTGGACAAGATCCGGCAGAATCTCGACGGCTACCGGTACACGGTTGTCGAGGCCTACTGCGCGCGCGCCGACGGCACGGCGTTCCCCGCCGAGATCGCCATCAACGCCATAGATCTCGATGCCGATGGCCAGCTCTGCTTCTTCGTCCGCGACATCACCGAGCGCACGCGCGCGCAGCAGGACCTGCGCAACGCGGTCGAGCGGCTCGAGGCCCTCGACCGCGCGCGTCTCGAGTTCGTCTCCAACGTCTCGCACGAGCTGCGCACGCCCCTGACCTCGATGATCTACGCGGTCAAGAACATGCAGCGCGGCGTGGCCGGCCCCCTGCCGGAGAAGGCTTTGCAGTACCTCGACCGGCTGAACGCCGACTGCCGGCGCCTGCTGAGCACCGTCAACGACATCCTCGACCTGCGCCAGATCGAGAACCGCACCCTCACGCTCAACCGCTCGCGTGTCCCGCTGGCGCGACTCGTCGAGGTCGGGGTCGACGCGCTGCGCGTGCAAGCCGACGAGAAGCGCATCTTCATGGTCCTTTGCAAGCCGGCCCGGACGGGCTTCGTCCTCTGCGACACCCATCGCCTGGAACGCGTGATCCTCAACATAGTAGGCAACGCCATCAAGTTCACGCCGGAGGGCGGTTCGATCTCCATCGACATCGATCCCGGCGCCGCCGAAGCCGGCCAGATCGTCGTCCGCGTGCGCGACACCGGCATCGGCATACCGCCCGAGGCTCTTGACCGGATCGCCCTGCGCTACTTCAAGGTCGGCGACCAGCCGACCGGCTCGGGCCTCGGGCTGGCGATCTCGCGCGAGCTGATCGAACTGCACGGCGGCAAGTTGCAGATCGAGAGCCCTGTACCGGGAAGCGACCACGGCACGCAGGTCAGCGTGATCCTGCCCCTGGCCCGGCCGCCGCGCGCGCTGATAGTGTCGTCCGAGCCCGGTCTGCTGGAACAGATCCAGCGCGTCTGCGCGGAACAGGGCCTGCCATCCGGCCGCTGCCAGGACGTGCGGTCCATGGACCAGGCGTGCCGTCAGGATCCGCCCGATTTGCTGATCATCGACCAGAACCTGCCAGGCACCACCGGCATGGACCTGATCCTGCAGATCCGCAATGACCGCCGCATGGGCCGCCTGCCCGTCATCCTGGTAGCCGACGAAGCGCTGCCGCGCCCGCAGCTCGACATGTTGCGCGCCTTCCAGATACCGCTGGTTCCGAAGCCGCCCAGGGAACAGGTGCTGGTCGGCGCGATCAATGTCCTCTTCTACGACCGCACCTTGATCACGGAGCGCCAACCCGGCGCGCCGCGTCAACTTACCGCCACCACCGCCACCACTGCGCCACCGCCTGTAACCCGGACAATCGCATGAACAGAACCCTTGCCATCCGTGGCAACGAATTCATCCAGGACGGACGCCCCGTGCAACTGCTCTCCGGCGCGATGCACTACTTCCGCGTTGTGCCTGAGTACTGGCGCGACCGGCTCCTCAAGCTGCGCGCCATGGGTCTCAACACGGTCGAGACCTATGTCGCCTGGAATCTCCACGAGCCGCGGCCGGGGCGTTTCGATTTCTCCGGGCGCCTCGACCTGCCCGCCTTTGTCCGGCTGGCGGACGGGCTGGGCCTCAACGTCATCGTGCGCCCGGGCCCCTACATCTGCGCCGAATGGGACCTGGGCGGGCTGCCCGCCTGGCTGCTCCGCGACCCCACGCTGCAACTGCGCTGCGCCTGCAAGCCGTTTCTCAAGGCCGTCGACCGCTTCCTGGACGCGCTCATGGCGCCGCTGTCGCCCCTGATGGCCACCCGCGGCGGCCCCATCGTGGCCCTGCAGGTCGAGAACGAATACGGCAGCTACGGCAACGACAAG
>CAYPJN010000553.1:0-1917 GCA_964411055.1 uncultured Lentisphaerales bacterium
TGCGGCGTGGCCGAGCAGAACATGACCGGCGTCGCCTGCGGCGTGGCGATGGAGGGCAACATCGCCATCACCTACAGCATCGCCAACTTCCCCACGCTGCGCTGCCTGGAGCAGATCCGCAACGACGTCTGCTACCACAACGCCAACGTCAAGATCGTGATCATCGGCGCGGGCCTGGCCTACGGCCCGCTGGGCGTCAGCCACCAGGCGACGGAGGACATCGCCATCCTGCGCGCGCTGCCGAACATGGTGGTCTTCTGCCCCTGCGACTTCGCCGAGGCCGAGGCCGGCGTGCATGCCATGCTGGCCCACGATGGCCCCTTCTTCTACCGCTGCGGCTACAAGAAGGAGCCGCCGGTGCACACCGGCAGGATCCGCTTCAAACTGGGTCGCGCCCTGCGGGTGTGCGACGGACGCGACGCGACGGTCTTCTTCACGGGCACCATCGGCAACCAGGTGATGCCGGCGGTCGAGACCCTGCGGCAGAAGGGCTTCCGGTGCCGGGTGGAGAGCCTGCACACCGTCAAGCCCATCGACCGGCGCGCGATTCTCAGCGCGGCGTCGGAGACCGGCGCCATCGTCACCGTCGAAGAGCACCAGCTCCAGGGCGGCATGGGCAGCGCCGTCGCCGAGGTGCTTTGCGACGCGGGCGCCGCGCCGAAGAAGTTCCTGCGCATCGGCCTGCCTGACGAGTATGTCAGCCGGGTCGGCACCCACGAGTGGCTGCTCGACCGCTACGGGCTCTCAACCCGCAAGCTGATCCAGCGTATCGGGAGGTTCCTCGCATGAGGCTCGCCGGGAAGGTCGCCATCGTGACGGGCGCGGGGCGCGGAATCGGCCTCGCCGGCGCCCGGCGCTTCGCCCGCGAGGGCGCCCGCGTGGTGCTGGCCGAGATCTCCGAGCCGCTGGGCCAGGCGGCGGAAGCCGCCATCCGCGCCGAGGGCGGCGAGGCGCTCTTCGTCCCGACGGACGTCGCCAGCAGCGCTTCGGTGCGCGCACTGATGGAGACGGTGCGGACGCGCTTCGGCGCGCTGCACGTGCTCTACAACAACGCCTCGGTCTTCCTGGCCGGGACGGATGGCGTCGTGACCGAGCTCCAAGAGGAGACCTGGCGGCGCATCCTGGCCATCAACCTCGACAGCGTCTTCCTCTGCTGCAAGTACGGGATTCCGCTGATCGAGGCCAGCGGCGGCGGCTCGGTCATCAACACCGGATCGAGCGCCGCCGTGATCGGGGTGCCCGGGTGCGACGCCTACACGGCCACCAAGGGCGCCACGGTCGCCCTGACGCGCTCGCTGGCGGTCGCCTGCGGCAAACGCGGCGTGCGCGTCAACTGCATCTGCCCGGCCGGGATCGCGACCGAGATGGTCAAGGCCAGCAATCTCGACGATCCCAACTTCGACGCCGCCTACTTCTTCCGCAAGGCACCGCTGAGCCGTCTGGGCACGCCCGAGGAGGTCGCCGCTTTGGCGCTCTTCCTCGCCTCGGACGAGTCGAGCTACCTCAACGGCGCCATCATCCGCGCCGACGGCGGCAGCACGATCACTCCGATCGCCTAGTCCTGGCGCATCATCAGCGCCCGGATTTCCTGGGACGACAGGTCGCGCCACTGCCCCGGCTCCATATCCTCGGGGAGCTGGAGGTTGTCGATCGCGATGCGTACCAGGCTGATGATGTTGAGTCCCACCTGGGCGCACATCTTGCGTATTTGACGGTTGCGCCCCTCGTGCAGCACGAACCGCAGCCAAGTGTGTCCGCCCTGCTTGCGCAGCAGCGTGACCTGCACCGGACGAAGGGTGTAGCCGTCGATCTCCATCGGCGCGCGCAGGCGGGCGAGCGTGGCCGCATTGCAGGGGCCGGCCACCTCGACGCGGTAGATCTTGCGGTGCCCGTAGCGCGGGTGCGTCAGGTGCGCGA
>CAYPJN010000554.1:0-1914 GCA_964411055.1 uncultured Lentisphaerales bacterium
CGGAACGCCGCCCACTTTTCGGCGCGCGCGGTGCCGCCTTCGCTGTCTTGGTGCGGGAAGGACGGGGCGACGATTCGGCTGCTGGTTCCATCGCGGCGGACGCGTCTTTACGCGGACGCCCGCGCGGACGCTTGGGTGCTGACTCAACCTCCGGCACGGCGGACGCGTCTTTCCGTGGACGCCCGCGAGGGCGCTTGAGCGCGGCCTCGGGCTCCGGCGCGGCGGCGGACGCGCTTTTCCTTGGACGCCCGCGCGGGCGTTTGGGCGCGGCCTCGGCCTCCGGTGAGATGGCGGGCGGCACCGCGGGTCCGGCGGTGTCGATCTCGACACCGAAGACGTCGGAAAGCTCCTCCGCGACCAGCGCCCCGGCGACGGGGAGCGTCCCGGCGGCAGGCGCCGCGCCGATGGTGGCGATCAGGTCGGCCGAGTCGACGCCGCGTAGGATAAAGAGCAGTTCGGGCTGCGTGTCGAGGCGGTTGCCGATGCCGTACATCACGGCGGCGACATGCTTGCACATGCCGGCGATATCGGGGCACGAGCAGGTGAAGCCGATCTCCGCCGGTTGCGGGAAGAGGCCCGTCTCCTGGCTGGTCATCACCGACATGACGTCCGTGGAGAGGCGGCCCTGCAGCAGCTCGATCATCGAGCCGATGCGCCCGGTGCAGGCCTGGCAGATGGCCTGCCAGCGGTTCGCCGCAACCGGTGTGATGTTGATGGACACGCGGTAGAGCGAGCTGCCCATCACCCGCGCGCGCACCGCGCCGCGTTCAATCTGCAGGTCTATGACGCTGTTGCTGCGGACATAGGAGCGGCCGCGCGGCAGCCGGTTGGAGTAGTCGTGGTAGGACTCGACGTTCTTGCACCAGGCCTTGCCCCAGAAGGTCGAGGCGATGGCGAAGCCCTGCAGGACGACGGGCGAGAGCTTCTGGCCCTTCTTCTCCAGCGCCTGCTGCTTGCTGGCGGCGTCGGCCATGCGCTCGTACTTGCTCTTGACCTGGGGGAAAATGCTGTAGCGGTCGTAGCGGTGGCGGTAACCGTAACGGCTCATGGGTGATTCCTCGGGCGGTTGTCGGACAAAACTCAGAACGGGCGGTTATCTTACTCCCCGGCGGCGGCGAGGTCGAGCGCCACGAAGCGCAGCAGTTCGTCGTCGCGCATCTCGGTCAGCAGCGTCTCGCCGCCGCCCTCCAGCAGCTCGTCGGCTAGACCGCGCTTTTCGGCCAGCATGGCGTCGATCCGCTCTTCCACCGTGCCGCGACAGATGAAGGGATGCACGATCACGTTCTTCTTCTGCCCGATGCGGAAGGCGCGGTCGGTGGCCTGGTTCTCGACAGCCGGATTCCACCAGCGGTCGAAATGCACCACGTGCGACGCCTGGGTAAGGTTCAGTCCCGTGCCGCCGGCCTTGAGCGACAGGACAAAGAAGGGCGGCCCCTCGTCGCGCTGGAAGGCGGCTACCAGCTCGCGGCGCCGCGCCACCGGCGTGGCGCCGTGCAGGATCAGCCCCGGCTGCCGGAAGACCGTCGCCAGGAAGGCGGCCAGCGGCTCGGTCATCTCACGGTACTGGGTGAAAACCAGCAGCTTATCCTGGCGCTCGGCGATTGTCTCGGCGAGCGCGCGCAGGCGGGCGAATTTGCCGCTGCGCGCCTCGGCGAAGTCGCCGTCGCCCGTGACCTGTGCGGGGTGGTTGCAGATCTGCTTGAACCGCATGAGCGCGGCCAGGATCACGCCGCGGCGTTTCATCGGTTCGTCCGTGCCGCCGGTCTCAAGCGCTTCGCGGAGCTGCCGCACGTGGTCGGCGTACAGGGCCGCCTGCGCCGGGGTCAGGCCACAGTAGGCGGGCATGACGGTCTTGTCGGGCAGGTCGGCGATGACGCGCCGGTCGGTCTTGAGGCGGCGCAGGATGTAGGGGCG
>CAYPJN010000555.1:0-1912 GCA_964411055.1 uncultured Lentisphaerales bacterium
ATCCAGTCGCTGGTCGCCTCGCACCGCGGCATGCTGCCCGACGCCCGCTGCAACGCGATCGAGGCGGTCGCCGCCGGCTTCGGACGTTTGGGGCGCCACGGCGCCCTGCTCGCGTCACAGTCGGGCCCGCGGATGCGGCAGATAGTCATCGTCACCGACGCCGAGTTGCCTACCGACGCCATCGCGCTCGGCGACGACCCCTGCGCCGACTGCACCATCTGCGCCGACACCTGCCCGATGACAGCCCTGGCCGGGACGGGTTTCGACATCCACCTGGACGACGTCGTCGTGCATGTACCGGGCGTCAACCGCGGCCGCTGCGACTGGTCCAAGCGCTACGCCCTTTGTCCCGAGGAGGGGCCGGCCATGATCGGCAACAAGACCGACGTGCCCAAACCCGCCGGCGACGTGACGATCGAGATGGTGGCAGAGGCGGTTTTGAAGCGCGACCCGGTGATGAAGCGCCGTCCCTGCATTCTCGAGCGCTGCCTGCAGGAGTGCCCGGCCGGGCGGACGCGCTGACACCACCGCCGTTGTTCCGCAGCTGGCGGCGGCGCGGTGGAAGGCTATCAGCGCGGCGTGAATGGCCACAAAAGCCAAGACCTATCATCAGCGCAATCCGCGTAATCCGTAGCTTCTCCATCTGCGCCCATCTGGACCATCTGCGTTTCCTCCCGCCTCAGCCGCCACGCGCCGCAACGGCGTCATCAGGCGTCAGCACGCCGAAGACCAGCAACGGCAGCGACTGTTCGAAGACCAGTTCCAGCCCCAGGGCCTCGGCCTCGGTCAGCACGATCCGCACCCGCACCGGCTCGGAAGTGCCGCGCTTGGCCTTGCGCGAAACTTCCAGGGAAATCCCCTGGAACTCGCTTCCGCCGCGCCGCAGACGGATCACGGTCGTCGCCTCGGCCGTGTCGTGGAAGAGCCCCTTGCCGTTGCCGGCCTCCTCCTGCCGCCCACGCAGCACCAGCAGGAGACTGCAGACATCGCCGACACCGAGCTTGACCGTGACCTTCTCGGCCCAGTCGAAGGTGGCCGCCTGGCGCGCGCCGTTGCCGTCGCGCCCGAAGGCCGTCTTCTGGCGCGCCATCTCCATGAAGAAGCAGCCCTCGCGGCTGCCACACCCCGGCTTAAGCTCGAAGCGTGCGGCGCTGCCGGTTCCCGCCGTGTTGGGATGGAAGAAGGCCAGCGTGCCGGGGTAGCGCCGGGCGGCCGAAGCCGGTGCGGCGGTGGCGTCGGTGGATGTCGCGTTCTGTTCGTTCACGTTGCACCTCGTTTTCACGATTTGTATGCTACAGCGCCGACGCTAGAAAGGCAACCCGCTGTCGTGCTCCGCTCCGGTATCTACCGGCTCGGGCGCCCCGGCGACCGCCTCCGGCGCCTCCGTATCGCGGCGGCGCCCGCCGACGAAATGCAATTGCCGCGCGTTGACGCGCAGCCGGTTGCGCTTCTCGCCCTTGTCATTCTGCCAGGCGTCGTAGGCCAGCCGTCCCTCGACAATCAGGCTGTCGCCCTTGTGGAGATAGGCATGGGCGCTCTCCGCGCGCTTGTCCCAGGCCACCACGTCCACAAAACAGGTCTGCTCGACCTTTGTACCGTCCTTGGACGTGTAGCTCTCGTTGATCGCCAGGCCGAACTCGGCCACGGAACTCCCGGATGCCAGCTTGCGCAGCACCGGGTCGCGCGTCAGGTTGCCGCCCAGCACCACGTTGTTCAATCTCAGTGCGCTCATGATCGTTCCCTTCCTTCGGTTGTCGAGGACCACCGCCATGGTGGCCCTTCACCATAACGAAGCTACAACCACCTCACTTTTCCAGGCCTTCCAAATAAATAGTTCGTGGGAACGCTGAACGCATAACGCGCGCGCGAGGGGCCAATGCAACACCTGAGGTGTTGAAAAGGCCACGCGACC
>CAYPJN010000556.1:0-1912 GCA_964411055.1 uncultured Lentisphaerales bacterium
CGGTTGCTGGGACGCCGACGTCAACGAGCACCAGTACCACGGCACGCATGTCGCCGGGACGGTCGGCGCGGTCGGAGACAACGGCTACGGCATCGCCGGCGTCGCCTGGAAGGTGCGTCTAATGGCGGTCTCGCTGATGAACGCCGACGACAAGGCGCTAACCACCTCGGCGCGCATCGTCAAGGCCATGGAGTACGCCCTCGACCAGGGCGCGCGGATAAGCTGTCAGAGCTGGACCGGATCCGTCGGTTCGGGCATCATGCTGGAGATGATGCGCAGCGGCATGGAGGCCAACCATCTCTTCGTGACCGCGGCCGGCAACGAGGCGCGCGACATCGACGTCATTCCCGCCTACCCGGCGGCCTACGCCAAGGTGCTGCCGAACGTCGTCGCCGTGACCGCGTCCGACCACGACGGGCGGCTGGCCCCCTTCTCCTCGTTCGGCGACGAGACCGTCCTGCTGGCGGCTCCCGGCGTGGACATCCTGAGCACGGTGCCGGACGAGACGCGTCCCGACGGCGGGCCCGGCGAGCCGGGGCGCCTGCTGCCCGGCTTCGGAACCTACGCGCTGATGAGCGGCACATCGATGGCCGCGCCGCATGTCGCCGGCGCGGCGGCCCTGCTCTGGTCGCTGGCGCCAGGCGCGGGCTACGATGTGATTGTCGAGGCGCTCGGGCAGGGGACGCGGCGCGATCCCGCCCTCGACGGGTGGGTGAAGAGCGGCGGCCACCTGGATGTCGGCCGCTCGGTGCAGGCGCTCAACCGCCTCTGGCTGCGCTTCGACGGCGCCGCCGGCAGCGGCCAGCAGACCAACTGCCTGCTAGCCGCCGACGCGGAGGTGGTCTTCAACCTGCTGGTCAACGACCCGCCCGCGTTGCGCGCGGGGAACTACCTGGCCACATTAAGGTTGACGGATGAGACTACCGCGCTCGGCGTGCCCGTCGCGCTGACCGTTACTCCGGCCGCGCTGGCCCGCGTGGAGAGCCTCGCGGTCGCGGGCGACACCGACGGCGACGGCCTGCCCGAGCCGGGCGAGACGGCTTTCCTGACGGTCACGCTCCAGAACCTCGGCTCGGCCGCCTTCGAGAACCTGGAGGCCGAACTGGTCGGCGTGGCGCCGGCGGCGGTCACCGCCGCCTCCAACACCTGTTCCTACGGCTACGTGTTCGGAAACGGCTTCACCGCCCGGCCCGACCGCCCCTTCCACATCATCCTGCCGCCCGCGCCGGCCACCAACGCCCTCTTCAACCTCGTGCTGCGCGACAACGGCGCGGTTGTTGCCTCCCTGCCGGTCAACCTCGCCCTTGACGAGCGCCACGCGCTCCGCGGACGGGTGGTGCTGGCACGCGACGGCGCGACCCCCGTCGCCGGGGCGCGCATCGAGATCGTCGGGGCCATGGGCGCTTGCGCCACGACGGGCGCCGACGGGCGCTTCTTGGCCGGAGGCCTGCCGGACGGCGACTACATCCTGCGCATCCTGCCCGCCGCCGAGGCGCGGCCCGCGCCCGTGGCCGTCGCCGGCCTGGCTGGCGACCGCGACCTGGGCGACCTGCCGGTGGCCGCGCCCGGTGTGTTGCTGGTCGTGACCAACAAGCCGGCTCCCGCGGTCCTGCGCGTCGCCGTGCAGCAGGGCATGGCCTCCAACGTCACGCTGGTCGTCTCCAACGGCCAGGCGGCCGCCGCCGACGCCTATGCCTTCCAGGCGGTCGCGGCGCCGCGGCGCCGCCTCGCGCTGATCTCCGACGGCGACACGCTGGGCGCCCTGCTCGCGCCGCTGCGGCAGATGGGCTTCGAGGCCGACCTCTACACCAACAACTTCCGGGTCGTCCACTACTTCAACCCCCGCACGGGCTACAACGAGGTGCTGCAATATGTGGCCTACACGTGGGACGACGCCCTCTTCGCGCGCTAT